>CAYGQU010000114.1:7522-7971 GCA_964352045.1 uncultured Planctomycetaceae bacterium | reverse complement strand
GGCCAAGGCAAAGGGAAAGAAAATGCCCGGCAACAAAACCGACAAAACAGGCAACCATCGCCGCAATTCAACCGGTAAAAAAAAGTAGTCATACAAGCAGCAAAATAAGGGAGTTGCCGGGCATCGCCATGCCCGCCCCCTCTGACAGCTTAACAATCCTCCGAGCTATGGCCTTCAAAGTGGAAAATAAACTGCTAAGCTAAGTGAACAACGGCCCCTTGAGCCGTCCCGCCCTGGTCGAAGGATGGCCGCCATCGCTACTACAACCCTAGCAAAAACACCTCTCCACGAATGGCATGCGGCCAATGGGGGTCGGCTTGTGGACTTCGCTGGCTGGGAAATGCCGGTGCAATATGGCTCGATAACCGACGAACATGTGGCCACACGAACAGCCATTGGACTGTTTGATGTGTCGCACATGGGACGGCTCTCAATTGTCGGTCCCCAAG
>CAYGQU010000114.1:0-7512 GCA_964352045.1 uncultured Planctomycetaceae bacterium | reverse complement strand
CGAATTTCTAGAATCGCTACTAACGCGTAGTATCGAAAAACTTCAGCCAAGTCGAATTCGGTACTCGCTCGTTTGCAACAAATCGGGCGGTACGCTCGATGATATTCTTGTTGGTTGTGTGACCAAAGAGGATTCGCATTCGGCATACGATTTAGTGGTCAACGCATCGAACCGTGATAAGCTGGTCGATTGGTTTACGAATCACGCCACCCGTTTTGATGTTACACTTACCGATAAAACGACTTCAACGGCAATGATTGCCGTTCAAGGACCAACCGCATTAGAAATGCTTAAGCAACTTTCAGACACCGACCTGAATGCTTTGAAATACTATCAGGCGGGTGAAGCACGCGTCGGAAAAATCGCTTGCGCCGTGAGCCGCACCGGCTATACGGGCGAAGATGGCGTCGAGCTGATTTGTTCTGCAGAGGACGCAACATCTCTTTGGGAGCAACTCATTGCCGCGGGTGCCAAAGCTTGTGGCTTGGCGGCTCGTGACACGCTTCGCCTAGAAGCGGGCATGCCACTATATGGGCATGAGATGACCGAAGAGATTAACCCAGCTCAGGTCGGTCTTGGGTTTGCGATCAATACCGAAGGTCGATCCTTCGTAGGTAGCGATACAATCGTCAAGGCTGCCGAGGATCAAACACTACCGGTCCGCGTCGGTCTAGTAGTCGAAGGACGTCGTCCCCCTCGGGAAGGCTATCCTGTAGTGAACGCTGACAAACAAGTCGGCTGGGTTAGCAGCGGTGCCCCTTCGCCGACGCTCGATAAGATGATCGCCATGGCATTTGTGCCACCAAGCCTATCGGCTATAGGCACTGAGCTTGGCGTCGATGTGCGTGGCAAAATCATACCTGCTGAGGTTGTCCCTCTCCCGTTCTACAAACGCGCAATTACTTAATTAAAGCTAAATAACCAGTTACTGACATATTCACACACTCTCTCTACTTTACTACTAAGAAATGAATCCAGAATCTCTCCTTTTTGCAAAGACCCACGAATGGGTTGCGGTTGAAGAAGTCGATGGTGGCAAGGTTGCGACGGTCGGTATCTCCGCTTTCGCCGTCGAATCGCTCACCGACTTGGTCTTTATCGAATTACCAAAAATCGGCAACTCGGTTTCTGCCGAAGAATCCTTCTGCGAAGTCGAGTCCGTTAAAGCAGTTAGTGACATTTACAGCCCTGTCGGCGGCAAAGTGACCGAAATCAACGAGCCGCTAGCCGATGCGCTGGAAACACTCAGCGAAGATCCGTACGGAGCTGGCTGGATTGCAAAATTAAAAATCACCGATGAATCAAGCTTAGCCAATCTACTTGACTACGAAGCGTATCAAAAAATGTGCTCCGAAGAAGCGTAGTGAATTCGTTGCATCCTCTACCAAAATAATTACGAAATTGAATTTTAGTACAATTGTTTTGTGAAGATATGACGCATTAATCTGCAATTGAACGAGTTATCCCCCCTCAAACCTTCCCCAGCCATGCCTTTCACTTACAACACCCCCGAAGACGAACGGGAGATGCTCGAAACGATTGGTGTCGGTTCGATCGAAGAGCTGTTACAGCAAGTCCCTGCCGACTTCCGATTGCAACGCCCCCTCGATCTGCCTCAGGCAATGGGCGAAATGGAACTCGACCAGCATACGCGTAAGCTGGCTGGTCTGAACGCCAACGCAGCGAGCCATGTTTCGTTTCTTGGCGGTGGTTCGTACGATCATTTCGTTCCTGCAGTGGTGGATGAAGTCGCCAGGCGGGGTGAGTTCTACACAAGTTACACACCCTATCAAGCGGAAGTTGCCCAGGGAAATTTACAAGCAATGTTCGAGTACCAAACTTTGGTAACCCGACTAACTGGTTTGGATGTCTCGAACAATAGTCTCTACGACGGCGCGACGGCTGCCGCCGAAGCCGTGCTCATGGCACTCGCTGCAGGCAAAGGGAGAACCAAGGTCGTCGTCCCGCAGACATTGCATCCTGAGTATCGACAAACGATCATCACCTACCTGGAATGCATCTCGGCTGAAGTCATAACGGTGCCGACCCCCGGAGGTATTGTGGACGCCGATGAACTTCGCTCGGCCGTAGATGACCAAACCGCATGTGTTCTGATTCAGCAACCCAACTTCTTTGGCTGCATCGAAGAAGCAGACGAGTTGACCGGCATTGCACACGCGTCGGGAGCACTTATGATAGGGGTCTTCGACCCAATCTCGCTTGGCATCTTGAAGCGACCAGGCGATTGGCACGAAGTGGGCAAAGGGGCAGATATCGCCGTCTGCGAGGGACAATCACTGGGCTCACCAATGCAGTACGGTGGCCCCTACCTTGGTATCATGGCTTGTCGGCAAGAGTTGGTTCGTCGAATACCCGGGCGAATTGTTGGCCAAACAACCGACCGGCGTGGTAATCGTTGCTTTGTTCTAACACTTCAAACACGCGAGCAACATATTCGTCGCGACAAAGCGACAAGCAACGTCTGCTCAAACCAAGGACTCTTTGCCGTTCGGGCGACCGTCTACCTCTCATTGCTCGGCCCGCAGGGTTTGCAAGAGACGGCTAACCTATGTTTGCAAAAGAGCCGATATTTGGTCGATCGACTTGTTGAATCGAATCGTTTCGAGTTGGCATTTAAGGAACCAACTTTCAAAGAATTTGTCCTACGCGATCGGGAAGCGAATCCCGGAGATTTGATCCGACAAGGACTTGACGAAGGATTCTTGGTGGGCGTCCCGCTTGGAAGATGGTATCCCGAACTCAACGATTGCTTGCTCATCGCGGTTACCGAAAAACGAACGTGTGAAGAACTTGACCGTTTTGCTGATTGGCTAATCCATGGCAATCAATTGCAAAGCAATTCGGAACGACCCATTCTTCTTGCGGGCGGTTAATCGTATTGGTCAATAAGATCTATTGAACCACCATTCAATCAGCGTTGGTAAATGAAATGTTAAAAAACCAAGATACTGATCTTTTGTTCGATCTTTCCAAGCCAGGGCGTCGTGCAACACGCTTGCCAGAATGCGATGTGCCAGTCAGGCCAATTGCTGATCTCCTACCGGCTAGCGCGCTGGCCACGTCAGCACCCGAACTTCCTGAGTTGGCCGAACCGCAGGTTGTACGTCACTTCATGAACTTATCGACCAAAAACATGTCGGTTGATACGCACTTCTATCCGCTCGGCTCTTGCACGATGAAGCACAATCCCAAGCGTAACGAACGGGCAGCGGGGCTAGCTGGCTTATGCGACTTGCATCCGTATCAGCCCGAAGAATCGCTGCAAGGGATGTTAGAGATACTTTTCAAGATGCAAGAGTATCTATCAGAAATTTCGGGGCTTCCTTGCTGTAGTCTGCAACCAGCGGCGGGAGCTCATGGCGAGTTGACCGCGCTTTGGGTGGCAGCAGCCTACTTCCGTGACCAAGTTGCTAATAACGGTGGCCGAGTACGGACCAAGGTTCTTGTCCCCGATAACGCCCACGGCACGAACCCCGCCAGTGCTGTCATGGCAGGCTTCGAGGTCGTCACGGTCAAAACACTGGTAAGCGGTGGCGTTGATCTCGATGATTTTCGTGCGAAGCTAGACGATGATATCGCGGTATTCATGATCACAAATCCCAACACGGTTGGCATCTTCGAGCCGGCAATGCATCAGATTGCTGATGAAGTGCACGCACGCGGTGGTTTGATTTACCTTGATGGTGCAAATATGAATGCGGTACTGGGCATCACACGTCCCGGTGATTTTGGTGCAGATATGCAACATTACAATCCGCACAAAACTTTCAGTGGTCCGCACGGGGGGGGCGGTCCTGGTGCAGGCCCAATCTGCGTGACCAAAGAACTTGGTCCCTACCTGCCGGCTCCACTAGTTGTTCGCGACGCAGAGACCTACCGTCTCGATTTCGATCGCCCAAAAACGATTGGCCAAGTGCGTGCATTCTTTGGAAATGTCGGAGTTTTGGTGCGAGCCTATTGCTACATTCGCAGCCACGGCCCCGATGGCTTACGCCGCGTTAGTGACCAAGCCGTGCTAAATGCAAATTACTTATTGGCCAAAGTAAAACACTTTTTGCCCGTCCCGCAAGGGGATCGTTGCATGCACGAATTCGTCGCCTCGGCACAAAAGCTCAAATCCGAACGGGGGATTACCGCAATGGATATTGCCAAACGGTTGCTCGACTATGGTTACCATGCCCCCACAGTCTATTTTCCTATGACCGTGAAAGAATCAATCATGGTCGAACCGACCGAGACAGAAAGTCGTGAAACCCTCGACGCCTTTGCCAAAACGCTTTTCCGAATCACCGAAGAAGCAGCTGAGCTGTTGCACGAAGCGCCGCATACAACAGCGATCAGTCGTCCCGACGAAGTTGCCGCGGCGCGTAAACCAATGCTTTGTCATTGTGGATAACTTCAAGCACTACCAGTTGAATAGATTCTGCTATGGCGATTCCTTGTCGTGTAATGGTTGACGAGCCCGCGTCGGGTGCTTGGAATATGTCGCTCGACGAAGCGTTGCTCGAATCCGTTGCCCAAGCATCATGCCAAGAAGCAACACTCCGATTCTATCAATGGAATGAACCAACGCTTTCGCTAGGTTATTTCCAATCGCATTCGGATCGAGCAGCGCACAAGGCAAGTAGCGAATCATGCCTCGTCCGTCGTTCAAGCGGCGGTGGTGCGTTGATCCACCATCATGAACTCACCTACAGCTTAGCGCTGCCCGCTTGCTATCCAATGTCTCAAGATGCAGTCGCATTGACTTGTCTAGCGCATCGAGCTTTGCGAGACGGGTTGTTGGAACTAGGTTGGAAAGCTGATTGCTTAACGCTTTGCGAACCTGTTCCCAAACCATTTGCAATAAATCAAACAACTCTGACCGAACCCTTTTTGTGCTTCGAGCGCCGTGCTAAGGGTGACCTCTTAGCGCGGCAGATGGCCACCACGGCAGAGAACCGGTCAAAAGTCGACCATCCGAAAAATGTGGCATGGCACAAAATTTGTGGTAGCGCACAGCGCAAAAGGCGGGGGGCGGTCTTACAGCATGGGGGCATTCTATTGACGCAATCGTCAGCGGCACCTGAATTATTGGGAATTAATAACCTCTATAACGTGCGGGTTTCAGCAGAAGCTATTCGTCCGATCTGGCAACGCAACCTACTACGATCATTGGACTTGGAAGAATTCTTAGGAAATCCGAATGATGAAGAATTGGCTAAGGCCCAACAGCTTGAAGCGACTCGGTTTACCTGTTCGGAATGGACTGAACGACGCTAACGCCTCAGAAGAATCGAGTCGAAATAGAACGATAGAATACTCACAATTAACGTTTTTCGACTATGATAGTAGGTAGGTGATCCCCATATAGGCATGGACTCAACTAACCACTCCAAAGTGGGACACTCCAAAGGGGGGTAGTTGACCTGCTATCGTGGCGGATATGGTCACAATATCGCACCGAAGCAGAACGTGCTGCGTAATGAAGTTACCGAACAAGCAACTTGCGAGGGCTCCTGGCGTCGGAACAGCGCCATGATTCCTTTCTTTTTGCAAAGAGTAGTTTGGGAGAAATGCAACTCATCATTGGTATTTCCCTGATTCCGTATCGACTAAGGAGGCTTATCCCCACTGCATCTTGACCAACCGAACCGAAAACTAGGGCGAGGCACGCCATTAGGTTATCAGGTAGGTGGGTAGCTGGCGGGCGAAAGGTAAGGAGCACAACATGAAGTTGATTGTATTAGCTGGTGCGAAGAAGGACGCAGCGGTCCCCCTAAAAAAAGATCTGTTCGTCATCGGACGAGCGGAAGGGTGCTCGTTGCGCGCTGGCAGCAGCGCCATTAGCCGTAAGCATTGTGAAATCAGTCGCACGGCAACAGGTGTCATCGTACGTGACTTAGGTAGTCGCAACGGCACGCTTGTTAACAAAGTCCGAATTGATGGTCCTACGGCCCTCTCGAATGGCGATACGCTGCAAGTAGGCCCCCTTGAGTTCCGTTTTGAATCCGAAGCTAAGCTAGACGACACGAAAGCACCTAAGGTTGCCAATGTCGCTGATGCAGTTGCTCGGGCCAACAAGCCATCGGGCTTAGTCTCGGAAGACGATGTTAGCGATTGGCTACTTACCGACGCCTCTTCCGATGCACCCGTGCAAGCTTTCCGCGAAACGCAAACTTTCAGTGTCGATGAAACCCAAGCGATCGCTAAGGAGTTAGCCACGCCCGATTCTGGTGAATCGGCTGAAGAAAAAGCCACCGATGAAAAGGTAACGGGCGAAGATAACGCCGACACGAAAGACTCAAAGAAAAAGAAAGAGCCTGGAAAACTCCCTAAGTTCGATACGACACCCAAATCAAAAGATAGCCGTGAAGCGGCCATGCAAATCTTGCGCGATATGGCCCGCCGTCGCTAGGAATACAATCGTCTCCAGAAGTACGTCATCGATAGGAGTCTTTGCCATCAAGAAACTGCTGTCACTCAGATGTAGTCATGGCCTGTAGTTCCATCGCCTAATGGCCAAAAAACACCTGCCAGGTATGAGGTTTTTCTAACGCATGAAGTCCAATCAAACTCATAAGTCGAAGAGTGCGATTCTTGGCATCGGTCTTGATGCTAACGATGGCCATAAGCGAATCACACGGGGAAAAGATTTCCTGCTTGCCGGCGGCTCGGAAGAGACCCACGCCCAAATGCAAGAGACCATGATCCGGGTCACCGAGCAGTTGGCCGATCGCGGCAAGCGAGTCCGCGAAACCCCGCCGGAGGTCCTCCGCGCCCTGATCGGCGAGGCGGCCGGCCGCTAGCCGGCCGCCCCGCACCCCCGGTGGCGTCCCCACGCTTGGTTGGACTCAACGGGTTGGACTCAACGGGTTTGCCTGAGCGGGTATCTCTCTTCGGTCGCTCTTGCGACGCTCAATCGACACGCAACGCGTCGGACTCGGCGAATGCCGCTTCGGCTTCGGTCTGAGCCGCGTCCTCGATCGTCGGGTCGAGGTCGGTCTCGCCGCGGGCTTCGCGAATCGTGGCGATCTCGGCCGGGTTCAGCTGCACGTAGCCCATCCCGCGGACCACCTCGAGCACCTCGCTGCAGGTCGGGAACATCCGGCCGCTGGTCCGCTTGTAGGCGTCCAGGGCGTTCATGAACTCGACCTCGGCGTCGCTGTAGTCACGCTCGCAGGTTGTCGGGTCGATCTGCCGACGGCGGTTCACCTTCTCGCGACGCTCCAGCGTGGGGGCGGTCGGCTCCTGCGGGGCCTCGGCCGGCTCGGCGGCCGCCGTCTCGTCGCGACGCTCGGCGACCGGGCGGCGGCGGTCCAGCTTGACCTCTTCCTCGCCGATCTTGGCCTTGCCCTTCGCGGCGGGCTTCGCGGCTTTCTTCGTCGCGGCGGCCTTGGTGGTCGCCTTGGCGGCGGCCCGCTTCGGGGCGGCCTTCTTCTTCGGGGCGGACTTCTTGGCGGCTTTGGTCTTGCTGGCGGTCTTGGCGGCGGACTTCGTCTGGGCCACGGT
>CAYGQU010000113.1:0-8022 GCA_964352045.1 uncultured Planctomycetaceae bacterium | reverse complement strand
GTAGGTCAGGTGCTCGCACCTGACTTTAACCATCGCGGCGCGTTTGATCTACTCGACCAGCGTTGCATGGAGCTTCTTCAACCCCAACTTCCGTAGGAGCAGCTTTAGCAGTGGCATCAATGTCTAAGAACTAAGCGAACAAGCGTAGAATATAGCGACCGATGGTGGATACTACATCGAATTCCCAACCTCTAGCATCTTCTCGACGATCTGTCATCACGCCACCAGTAGCGATGTGGGTTCATTCGCCTTCCATGCCACGGGAGCTATGTAGGTCAGGTGCAAGCACCTGACTTTAACCTGACCTTTGAAGAGAAGGCATGTCTACCAATACGGTGCCCTTGAAAACGGCTACGCAATATGAGTACTTCGCTTATCTTGCGTACTAAGAAAACCTTTTTCGGAAACCAACAACACTTGCCATAGCCAGCAATAAAGGCAAACACGTCGATGGTTCAGGAACTGCTATCGTAAGCGTTACCGTTTCAGAATTAACAACAAAACCATCACCTTGAAGGATCGCATTGAGATCGAATTGAAAGGGTGATCCATCCGCGAGTAGGCCAGATAGTGTGGAATGGCCATAGGGTAGCGTAAAAGCTTTGCCAAGCTCAGGACCTTCGATTGGAAGCCCATCAAGTAAAAATTTGCTTCCATAGAGATGGAGCGTGGTGCTCGGTACTAGAAAGTTGCCTTCGCCGAAGGTACCTCCTGAAAGGTTCACTATCGTATCTACTACGGCTGTGAAACCCCCAGAAAAATTACCACCGGAAATATTAATCTCGCCCCCTTGTCCGTAAAAGCGGGGACTAATAGTACCACCACTAATGTTCACGGTGCTGTCACGGCTTGCGCGTAGTGATTTCCCTCCTATATAACCCCCTGCAATATTTACGGTACTTCCAATAAAAGCGCGAATACCGTCGTCGAAATTTCCGCCCGTTATGTTTACTTCACTCCCATCGTAGGCGATCAAATAGCCAATATCACCACCTGATATGGTTACCTTGCTCCCATCAAACGCGCTGAATCGAAATCCAACGTTACCTCCCGAGATATTAACGACACTGTAAGCGTCAAAGTTATAGCCTATTGATCCACCTTCCGAGAGGTTCAACTGGGTGCCAGCATAAATTGACGCATTGTCACCAATGTTTGGTGAGGTACCTGGGATATCTAATACTCTAGCAAACTGCGAATGGGCTGTACTAGTCAAAAGACCCAGCAAGACGACCGAAAGCAACATGAACTTCTGGTAGCAGAGAGAGAACATCGATTGATTCCAAGGTGGACGAATGGGTTCAACGTCAGCTCGGAATGATTCCAGATATGTTATTTTCTAGCAATATTAGTTGCGTCTAAGTGTTCTGGTGCATTTCAATTAAGGGAAAACGGGGGCTGGCTGCAGCACCCACGAGGATCGGCCAACCGCCAACTTCCTTTAGAACTTGGAGATGGGTTGGCAAAAAGGTCTGACCTTAACAACCTTTGACCGTCATTAAGCTTAGGATTGCAATCAAATTCGGTGGCTTCCATCCTAGGCCCCGTGGTAGAGCGAGATCGTAACGTCATAAATAAGTCTCTTTTCTGTACCAATTACAGATGAGAAAAGAGATCATTCAGCTAGCAAGAAAAGGTTTTAAACGCGCTCTAGTAGTTTGTGAGTAATGGGGTTCCTGAGGGCAGATTCGATCCATAACTTGTGATCTGCACGGATATCTATTTCTCTAATATTTTTGGCGGGGTCTATTCGCATTTTTGAATTCGATTGCCCATGATGGGCCAAATCGTGCCGTGGCTAAGATCTCAGTTGTTAGCAACAATAGCTTCGAGCTCATTACGAAGCGATTCGCCGATTTCGGGGAAGGTTTCAAATAAATTTTTCTGCTCTCCTGGATCTTCTTCTAAGTTGTAGAGCTGGTGCTGCTTTCGATTGGCGAGTTCGGTATTGGTTTTTATATTTTCATGAGGACCGTTGCTTGGCTGAATGTATTTCCAATTGCCTTTCCTTATCGCAAGTTTTTGTCCAAATCCACCGTGTTCGATTAACGTCTCCCTGCCTATCAAGTCGTCGCCAAGGAAAGCGGATACGATATTTTGGCTATCTTTACCCGATCCATCGGGCGTGCCGGCATCGGCGATCGAAGCGAGTGTTGAAAAGAGATCAACCTGACTGACCAAGGCATCGGAAACCGATGGCTTTATCTTGCTTGGCCAATGAACAAGCCAAGGCACTCGTGTTCCCCCTTCAAAACGACTGTACTTTCCGCCACGAAATGGGCCTGCTGGTTTGTGGTCGCCTAAGAGTTCAGCTGCCTTATCGTCATATCCGTCGTTTAGTACTGGGCCATTATCACTCGTGATAATGATTAGGGTGTTATCCAAGACCTTCTGCCGTTCTAACTCTTCGACCAATTGACCGACACACCAATCAAATTCGACAATCGCGTCACCACGAGGGCCGTGCGGTGTGCTGCCAATAAAACGTTCGTTAGGAGCTCGCGGTACATGTACCTGATGAGCAGAAAAGAAAAGGAAGAAAGATTCGTTGGCCGATCGACTTAAGAAGTCTTTTGCTTCATGGACAAGTACGTCGCCCATATCCTCATCTCTCCAACGTATTTTATGGCCTCCGGTCATAAAACCAATTCGGCCAATACCATTGATGACTGAATCATTGTGTTCGTGTGTCCAATTCATGCGAAGCTCGGAGCGATTGCTAATGCCTGTTGGTTGGCCATCGGGATTTTTGTCATAAACTTCTACGGGGTCATCGGATGTCATTCCAATAATGTGATGGTTACGAACGTAAACACAGGGAACCCGATCATTGGTGGTGGGGATAATAAAGCATTCATCAAATCCCAGTTCGTTCGGTCCTGGCTTGATTTCGCCAGACCAATTTGGCTTAGGAGACGAGCCGAGTCCAAGATGCCATTTACCAATGAGCCCCGTTCGGTACCCGGCAGATTGGAGGACTGAAGCAATGGTTGGTGTCCCCGGCTTGATTAGTGTTGTGCTATTGGGGGGGGCAATCCCTCTTCCGGGTGCTCGCCATGCATATTCTCCGGTAAGCAGGCTAAACCGACTTGGTGTACAGGTAGCGGATGTCGCATAACCGGAAGTAAACCTTGTGCCATTCTCGGCAAGTTTGTCAATATTGGGGGTAGGTATCGTTTTAGCTCCGTAGCATGCGAGATCTCCATAGCCGATATCATCAGCGTAGATCAAAACAATATTCGGACGATCAGCCAAAGCCGTTATTGCGAGAAAACTGTTGAGTAGAATAATTGGGAAGAAGAGTAGCCAGTTTCTTAACATGGGCCAGTTTCTTGACAGGGAATTGTGGGGCAATCAGGAGAGAATAGCAAAGTTTCCGATACGTTAAAAATTAGTCAGTGTGCCAATGTACTATTTGACCCACTGGCTCAGTCTCACGAGAAAAGCTCCAAGAAATCGAATTGTATAACTAGCATGGCGGTATCACTCTGCCTGAGGAGATTCCTTTTTGCATTGGTAACGTGTGATTTCACATCACTTTGCGTTAATTATCGAGGCAGTACGACCCCTGTTTGCTTAATTCAGAAGTCCCTCGGGGCTCATTTTCATTGGTTTTTTTACGTAAGAGAAAGGCGTGAAAACAGGATTGAAGATTTCCTTGTCTTTATATCGTGATAGGCAGGCATTGCGACCAATTTGATACGCTCATAGCGCTCGCCGCAGGTTTATGGTTACATTTCAATGCCTAGCAGTTCAATCTACTGTGATGCCTGAAATAGGATGTTTGAAAAAACCTCTGATAACAGGTGATTTATAGTCTTTTTAGTGATTTCTTCATGTTTTTTTCCTTTAGTCCATGTGGTTTCTCTAATCCGACAAATAAATAGGTAGTAGTTATTAGGTTTCTCATCTAATTAACTCGCTTGTTACTCATCTTAACGCTCTCTTTCAAATTATACAGAAGACTGTGGCTGACCACACATTTAATGACTCTGATTCTAACGACCCTGATTCGGGCGGATTTTTCGCTTCCGATTCTGGCGCTTCGAGAGCCGATCGACGTGACAATGAGCTGTTCCTCGAGTTGCTAACCCAACATGAGGCCCAGCTGCTTGGTTTTTTATGTGCCATTGTTCCAGGTTATCAGGATGCGGAAGACCTTTTTCAGCAAACCGTGTTGACGATGTGGCAGAAATTTTCGGATTTTGAACCGGGTACAAGTTTCACGGCATGGGGATGTCAAATTGCACGTTACAAGGCAATGAGCCTCTCGCAGTCGAGAAAGCTCACTTTGTTTGATGCAGATGTCATGGAATTGTTAGCTGTTGCTCAAGTGGAGCAGACTTCCGAAATCCGTTTAGCTCGTCGCAGGGCTCTTTCGTCCTGCATAGAAAAATTAAGCGAATCGGATCGCAATTTAGTGAAAGCGGCCTACACCAATAAGAGCACCATAAAAAGCTTAGCTTCTGATTTAGGGCGAAGTTCCAGCGGCGTTTACAACTCCCTTGCCCGCATTCGTTCAGCTTTGTTTCGTTGTATTAAAGCAACGCTTGCAAAGGAGCGTATGGCATGAGTAAGAAACCTTCAAATTCAGCTGATAAGCAAAAATTCTTTAGCTCGGAAAGTCTTTCTGAGATTTCAGAATCAGAGCAATTAACGCTCTTTGATCGTGTTTGTGCTACAGGTGGTGAGCACCCAGAGCTTGTCGAGCAGTTACAGAGTCTTTTGCGATCATCTCAAGCTGCTGCGAAGCAATACTTAAATTACACGGCCATGCATGCCGACTTGTATGGTGCTGTTAGGATTGCTCGTGCCCACGAATTAGTGTCGGCGGAAATGTCTGGTTCGGGCGTCCCTATCCATGATTCGGCTGTGGATATTACCCCGCTTGGTTCTGTGCTGCCTAATACTGTAGCGGCAGCCGATTCATCTATAATTTACCAATCAAATAACGTTACCCAGAATGATGCTGACAAGAATGATTCTGCCATGACAGTGGCGATTCCTCCAAGCAGCCGGATGCCAAAGCTGGCTCCTTGGTTAATCCCCTTACTTGCAACAGCGGCAGGGGTGCTTTTGTTGCTATCGGTAGGGGGAGAAGATTCTTCGTCAAAGGCTTCACGCGATACTGAAATCGCTTCGCAGGGAATTACGCTAACGCCATCAACTCCCAGACTTTCAGCTCCTAGCCTGTATTCAGATGCTTCGACAGATTGGCTTAAAGCAGTTGCCAAGATCAACAGTTCTTATGTTGATGGCAAGTCACTAATGGCTGGTAGTATCCTGCTCTCGGGTGATACGATTGAATTTGAGACAGGCAGGGTAGAAATTGAGTTTCAACAAGGAGCAGTCGTTGCCTTAGAAGGCCCCGCCTTATTTACGGTTTCGTCTCGTAACTCGGGGGTTCTGCTATCGGGTCGTCTTGCAGCTATTGTGCCCCCTTGGGCCGATGGTTTTTGTATTGAAACCTCAAGGCTGCAAGTTGTCGATCGTGGGACTAGCTTTGCCGTATCGGTAAATGCAAAGCAAGAAGTTGAGGTTGCTGTTACAAAGGGCGAAGTCGAAGTTTATTCTTCAGGTCATACAGCGGGTCACCGTGTCTTAGCTGGCAAGTCAGTTCTTGCCGACCACGCAGGGGTTGGAGCTGGCAAACCTAACGTCTCACTTGTGAGTTTGACCGATCGCTTACCGAAACGGCCTGATGCAACAGAGGTGGAAGTTGTTGGCAGATATCAGCATGACTGGGTCTCTGGCAAGCCGGGGGAACCTCGCCGCGTTGGTCCTTGGCGTTATTTTACCAATGGCACAGCATTAATTGGCCAACCGCATCTTTATCAAGAATTACTATGGGACCCTCGCGGTATTGGTTGTTATGACGGAGATGGGATTTCCAATCCAACTGGTGATGGGCCCTTAAGACTTATCAAACTTAGACGAGGCTCGGGTCATCCTGGGCATGGAACAAAGCAAGCTTTTGATGCTATCCCTCGTTATGCGATCGCTGCTTTTCAAGTGCCGGAAGATGGCCATTATCATATCGAATCTGGCTGGCTCTTTAGGCCAGAGAGTTTACCGATAGATAAGCGCCCATCAAACGCGTCGGAGCAATTAGTAGATGTGGTGGTTCATGTCGATGAACAACCACCAACAATGGCAAAGAAGTGTCAGGGGGATGGCTTCTTGAAATTCGAAGGGTCATTGGGTGAATTGCACGCAGGCGCAACGATTTATGTCGGCGTTGGGCCAGGTGAGTACAATTATAATGACCGGTTTCAGTGGGGTTTTTTCATCGTTCGTGAGTTGGAGCCAGTCAACGACGACTCGATTTGAGTCTTCGTGAGGCACGCATTTATTGGAGAAAGTAATAGGATGCCTTTTCAGAACACATCACTAATAAAGAGACAATCACCTACCACGAGTTCGCAGGGTTTTACACTCGTTGAGCTTTTGGTAGTGATTGCCATTATCGGAATTCTTGTCGCATTGTTGTTGCCGGCGGTTCAGTCGGCACGGGGTGCTGCTCGGCGTATGCAATGTGGAAACAATCTCAAGCAGCTTGGGCTCGCTTGCTTGAATTACGAGTCAAGCGTCGGGAGTTTGCCTGCTGGCACGGTCGGTAAAGATCTTTACAATGATGACGATGGTCCCGGCGGGGATAAAGCTGAAACGGGTATGGCTTGGGGCATCGCTGTTCTGCCTTACATGGAAGAACAGGCTATTTATGACCAATTCGATTTCTCGGGTAACAAGAATTATAACTCAACCGCAATCAATGCTTCGGGTGTCAGTAATCGACAAGCAGGGCAGCAGACGATTGAACAACTCTACTGTCCCGACGATTTATATCGAGAACCTTATCCTGCTCATGGTAACGACTGGGGCACAAGCTCTTATCGGGCAATAAGTGGAGTGGTCGATCGGAATGTTACCAGCATCAATCTATGGTGGGATCGTCTTAACAAAAATCAGAACAATACGCGAAAAGAGTACCAGCAGCTACGAGGTCCGATGCCGGCGGTTAGCACGAGGATTGGTTCAAAACCGGTGCGAATGGCTCAACTTATTGATGGTACCTCCAAGACGGCACTCGTTGCTGAAAGGGTGACCGCAACGGAGCCTATTCGAAGCACGGCGTGGGCTTCGGGTTGGCGTTATCACAATAAGTCGCACCTGATTCGTGGTCCTGGCGAAGAAGTTTCGCTCTATAGAATTCCCGACATGGGATACTGCGTTACAGGTCCTCGTGATACACCTCCGGGTGGTGGTGGGGATATTAACCTCTGTTTTCGATCCGTATCGAGTATCCACGCGGGAGACATAACACAATTTGTATTTTGCGACGGGTCGTTGCAAGTTATCGCATCAGGTGTGGATAGTGAACTTTACCTAGCAATTGGCTCGATAGCGGGCGGGGAGGCTGTCAATTATTCCTTCTAATCAAAAACATGACGTTTGCCCTTCATGGTGCGGGTTTACACTGGTTCTGAGCACGGTGATGCTGCTTGGATGCTTTGGTGGTGACTTTCAATTTGCCAATGTCGAAGGCAAGGTTACGCTGGATGGAGAGCCGCTGGCGAACGCTCTTGTGCGATTCAATCCGCAAAGATCGGGTGAATCGGCGTTAGTGGGACCTAGCTCGTCAGGCCTTACGGATGAAGAAGGTCACTACAAGCTCAAAACCCACGAAGATAGAAGTGGAGCGGTTGTTGGCTCGCACCGTGTAAGTATCAGTACCTACGAAACACGTTTGGTCGATCCCGAAAATTCGGACCGTATTGAAGTAGTTCAAAAAGAAATGGTTCCTGCCAAGTATCGCAGTCCTACGGAGCTGAGATTCGACTTGCCGCCAAGCGGCGCTAACGAGGCAAATTTTGAGCTAACCAGTAATTAACACTTGAATCAGTAACTCGGCGTTACTGACAAACACTGATTTCTTATCCTTTTTATTTCGCAACTGTTTGGAGACGAACTAATGACGTTTACTAAATTAATCCGCCTCGGCTCTGCACTGCTAGGTATAGC
>CAYGQU010000112.1:0-8029 GCA_964352045.1 uncultured Planctomycetaceae bacterium | reverse complement strand
GATGCGGTCCAACGACTGATCCCAGTATGTAATGCGTCGTCTCGACCGATGACATCCAATCGCGCATCGCTTCGTTAATCGCATCGCGAAGCGTTCGGCTTCCGCTCGTAACGGGCCTTACTTCGGCACCCAAAAGTTTCATCGCAAACACGTTGGGCGATTGTCGACGAATATCCTCTTCCCCCATGTAAACAACACAAGGCAAACCAAAGTGGGCACAAGCGGTAGCAGTCGCAACGCCATGCTGACCAGCCCCCGTCTCGGCAATGACCCGTTCTTTGCCCATCCGCTTCGTCAACAAACACTGCCCCAGCGTGTTATTGATTTTGTGGGCGCCTGTGTGATTCACATCTTCGCGTTTGAAATAGATTTGCGCCCCGCCCAATTGCTCTGACATGCGACGAGCATGATAGAGCGGAGACTCACGCCCCACGAAGTCACGCAATAACTCCAACAGCTCCGCTTGGAACGCATCATCTTTAAGCGACTTCTCGTATTCGACGGCAAGTTCGTCGAGTGCACGAACAAGTGTTTCAGGAACGTAGCGTCCGCCAAATTGGCCGAATCGGCCAGCAGCATCGGGGACCATCGGGGTAGCGGTATCAGTCGACATATTCGTATCGGGGGCCGTTGGGATAGTATTTAAGCTTCTTATTGTCTGCTGAGAAGCGTTTGCAATCAAGATGCAATGCAGAGACAAGAGGTTCGGAGATCGGTTGAAAAGCAACCAAACCGTAGTAATTCCTAGTGGCTAAAGCAGACAATTAGTCTACGAGCCCCAAGCCGTCAGGATGGGCAGAGACGCCGGGTACCCATTCCACCAATCTTATAGCTAGGCTAACACGACGCCACGCCGACCAATCCGGTCAGCGGATCCAAAAATCGGCTAAGATGCCAAGAGTTTATTTGCCGAAATCAAGCGAACTAAGGAAAGAAGTTTGTCAGATAGCGAACCAACCGTCGTAGCGAAAGAAGAACGCGAGCCATGGTCGATTCGTTTGACCCCATCGATGATCGTCACGAAGGGAGTTTGGGTACCGCTAACGCTTCTATTTACGCATGCCCTCTTCAACCTGATATTTTCACCTTTACCAAATGAAGCAGCTAACACCGCCAATCAATTTTTAGCGTTAATCGCCATGGGAGTTTTTTTCTCTCAACTTGCAATTTCCGCTCTTTGGGGATCGTTGACGCTAAATGCTATTTTCACCCGAATTCCTACTTCAATCGCTGCTTATGTTTTAGTCACAGCTTGCATGCTTCAAAACAGCACGGAGCAATTTGATGCAATCGTCTTTATATGCGTTATTTTTCTTTTCCTTTTGCTAACAGGAACCTTTCTTAGATATTGGTTTCAATTTGTACTTAGCTACGATGAAAAACATCTTGCAGGTGACCGCTTCTCGCATCAGTTTTCTATGCGTTATCTTTTATTCTGGACCGCGGTTGTCTCGATCTTGTTAACGGTTGGCCGAATCTTAGGAATTAATCTTCTAAACTATTTCAACCAAGGAGTTACACAAGCGGATCTGGCTAAGCAGGTTTTAGATTTTATTGGCATCTATCTCTTAATGCTTACTCCTGCTTTCCTTGCTTTCGTACTGCCCTTGCATGGTAAAATAGGGTGGCTTCGTATTATATTTATGGTTGGCCTATCGTACGTTATCAGTGTCTTGCTAACAGCGGCGATACTAGAATCAACCCTTTCTCTGATGACAACATTACGAAGCGAAGCCCTTAAAGAATCGAGCAGAGTGATAGCAGGCATGGTGATTGGTATGCTTTTTTCTACTTACCCCTTACGCTGGGCCGGCTATCGCATTGTTCGTCAAACCGACGCGGCCCCTTCAGGCGAACTCCTCTTGTCATCATCCTAACTTCACTCTTACTTTTACTTGAAGCTATCTGCACTTCAGACTTTCTTTGATAGCCCACCCCATCTAACCTCACGCTAAAATGCCCGAGCTACCCGAAGTCGAAACGATGCGACGCTCTCTGCTAGGGGCCGAAGGGGCGACGATTCGGCGTGTCGAAAAAGTTGATTGCCCTCGCAAGCCAATTGGCATTACGCCACGCATTGATCACCTTCGTCGGCGTGCTGAGAAACAAAAAGTGACAACCGTCGATCGCGTCGGCAAACGGGTCGCCTTACGGCTTGCCAATGAGGATCGATTGATCTTCGAACCACGGATGACCGGGCTCATCGTTACCGGCAAATCACCCGATCCCCTTTACTTGCGTCTAAAAGTCGAACTCACAGGAGCTGACCTCAACAGATTTTGGTTTTGGGATCGTCGGGGACTTGGCAAAGTATTGCTCTACAGTGCAGCGGAGTTTGCCGAGGCGTTTAGCTCAGACAAGTTGGGGCCCGACGGTTTGGTCATCTCAGCCCATGATTACAAACAGCGGCTTGGTAATAGCCTACGCGAAGTCAATCCAGCCCTACTCGATCAAAAAGCAGTGGCAGGCATTGGCAACATTTACGCCGCCGAGATACTGCATCGAGCCAAAGTGCATCCTGCTGCGAGATGCAATCGACTAAGTCAAAAGCAGTGGAAAGCAATCGCCGATGCAACGCATGAAATTCTAACGCTAGCGGTCAAGTACGAAGGTTCTTCACTAGGCGATGGCACGTATCGAAACAAACTGAACCAGGATGGCAGCTATCAGGTACATCACCGCGTCTATGGCCGAGCGGGCGAACCCTGCCCGCGTTGCAAGCAACTGGTAAAGCAAATCGTGCAAACCCAACGCTCAACCTTCTTTTGTCCATGTTGTCAAAAGCGGCGTTAAGTTTGATAAGTCAGATCTTAGAGAACCGAATAGAACCAGGTAGCACCGATTGGCATCGAGCCAATCGGTGTTGCTTTAGCAACAAGAGGGACTCGAATCGCCTTGAATGAATTCGCGTTGCGCTCATGCTAGCATCGCTAGGTCGGGCTTGCTGCGCTGTGCCGATTCCGCGAAGCTCTCGCCGCTATGAATTCTCGCAACGAAACAAATCAACGCTGGCAAATAAGCTATCGACAAACCATGTTGATAGTTGCAACTTGCTTGTTGCTGTCGGGCTGTCAAAGTTGGTTAAGCAATCGCATAGCCATCAAAGATGATGTGGCTCCGATCACAATAACAACGGACGAGCCAAGCAATTCAAAGAGCCCGGGCAAAGTAGTGCAAGCCTCGGCAACCATACCGCCAAAGGCCCCTTCGGAAGTGATACAAACCTCAAGCTTCGGACCGCCGCCAGGGATGTCGGTTTCTCCATGGGGTACAACTTACATCGCACCCGGCGAACCAAGCTGCTCGCCCGAACAGTTGCCCGTTTACGATACGATCTTCCCGGCACCTGGCATGATCGTTCCGAATCAAATGCCTTTTTATGGCATGACCCCTTCGACGTCACCCTTTGGTGCCCCGCCGCAAACACAGGGTGATAGCCCTGGACGTGCCGGTTGGCTTGATGTGTTGCCGCAAGAAGGAGGGGCGATTAGTCCCGACTTCGGCTTGCCACGCGAGGCTGTTGTTGCGAACCGAGTAGCGAACCCGCTCTACCTACGTTCCAATAATCCCGAAGCAACTTGGGAAGCTTTGGCCGACGAATTGACAAAGTACTTTCCGATCCAGACGGAACAACGAATCGAACAGGCGGCAGGCGTGCTGACCGAAGGACGATTCGAGACGCCTTGGCAAGTCAGCGCTACGGTGCTAGAGCCTTGGAAGAACGATTCAGTCGGGTCGTTCAATCGTTGGCAAAGCACCTGGCAAACCGTACGTCGTAAAGCGGTGGTACGCGTCATTCCTGCAGCGGGTGGCTATGAAATTGAAGCACGTGTCGAGAAACAGCTAGAAGACCTACCAAGGCCCGAAAGGGCAAGTGCAGGAGCCGCTTCCTTCAGAAGCGATACAGCATTGCCGACCGATCGGTTAAATCCTATCGATCCGATACGTACGACCGACCGTTGGATTTCCATTGGTCGTGATGAACCACTTGAACAAGAACTGCTACGACGTTTTCGTAGTCGCCTAGCGGGTAGTCCGTCATACCGAAGTAGGCTCCGCAAAACGGATCCTACGGCATATGGTCAGCCCGACAGCATGGTCAAGCCGAGGCGGCCGACTTATTTGCCGAAGGGATGCCAAGTGAAACGATTGGCTTTGAGCTGGCGGGCGCTGTCTGTGCCGCATTGCTCATTGGCAGTTTCAGTATGAATGCAGTTCCTTTTCCAGGAGTGCTTTCAACCCGAATCTTTCCGCCATGTTGCTGAATAATATCTCGACAGGCCGATAGGCCGACGCCGGCGCCCCCTTTGCCCGTTTCGTCTGGGCCTTGCTTGGTGCTGAAACCAAGATCAAAGATCTTTGACAATTTATCGGCTGGTATTCCGGTGCCGGTGTCGCGCACTATAAGGTCGATGGTCCCAGCAGCAGCGTCTTCAGCAACACGGATCATCACCAAGCCCCCTTTGGGCATCGCCTGCCGGGCGTTGGTTAGCAGATTCAACAGCACTTGCTGGATTTGGTTGCCTATGACTTGTGCCGGTTTGTCGGTCTCGTACTGTTTTTCAACGGCAACACGGTACTTAGTTAGTTCACGTTCAAGTAGGACGAGCGACTCTTCGACCATGTTGCCCAAGTTCGTCGGCTCAGGCTCATTCGACCGATTACGTGCGAGGCCCAAAACGCTGTTGGTGATCCGTTCGGCCCGTTGCCCAGCGCCAAGGATTTTGTTGAGCGCCTTCGTTCGCGTCGGTTCGTCGGGGTGTCGTAGCCCCAGCTTGGCGTAGTTGAGAATCGTCGTCAGCACGTTGTTGAACTCATGCGTTGTAGTGCTCATGAGTTCGCCCAAGGCAGTCATCTGCTGGGCATCGCGAAGCTCGCGTTTCAGAATCTCGATCTGCGCCCGCAGCTCTTCGACGGATGGGGTTGCTGATGGTCCGCCGTTTGTGCTGTTGTCCATGATAATCTTGTTCGCCTGAAAAGGATGCTAGCACTGCTGCCGAAACACTTGGATCAAGTGCATGGCAAGGAGGTGGGATTCGACGCCTATTGAAAGCAATTGACCCAACGCATATTGCCTCGTTTAGCTGAACTGCTTTATCGGCATGAGCCTAGGCTCATTTCTTTGTGTCCCGACTGATAGCAAACCCAGCAAAGAGCTGTCTATTTAGAAACTATCGTCGATTTACGGTCGCGATCTGAAACAGGTCGTGATAGATTCCTAGTACGAAGTTCGCCGGAAGGACCTGGCGCGCGTGACTCTAACGTTCAACGAATCGAGGCAAGGATGCCCCCCAAGATTTTACGATTCCCAGGTGTTGGTACGAAATCGAATTCAGCCAGCAGTCAATCATCACATAACAATACCTTTGGTATTGACGCCCTAGTCGAGGAAGCGACGAGCGTAGCTCGTCAACTTGGCTACGATGTGCGTGAGGGTTGGCTTGAAGTCTTTGAGTCGGCATTGAGCCACTCGCAAGGTAAGAAGCGTCTGACACTTTCGATTACCCACACTTCACGCGAACGGCTCGATTGCCTTGCTGGTGCACTGCGTGGCGAACCGATGCTCTGCCGTATTCGCATGACGCGCGTCTTGCGTAGCTATCTCAATCCACAAAGCGCTGCCTAGGTGGGATTCTCTTGCGCAAGAACGAGTCGTCTTGCTACCTCTACCGTAGGTAGAATGTCACTATAGGTTTTGTTGAAGTCTTACCAAAGCACGAGTGGTTGCATGCCTGCTATCGGCCAAGCTAATGCTCCATTGATCATAATGGCAATGGTGCTCGCCGTTTCGCATCCAAAGGTTGTCGAGGCACAGTTACCGATTGCGACGGGTCGGCAGATCGCAATGAGTCAACCTGAGTGGAAGCTTTTTATTCCTGATGGTTACCAACATCGCCTGGGCGAAAAAGTCGATCTGCTCGTTCATTTTCATGGTGATCCGCAGACGGTTTGGAACAATGTAGAGTATGCCGACCTCAATGCGGTCGTTGTCACCGCCAACTACAATGGTCTTTCGAGTGCCTATCGGGTTCCTTTCACGGATCCGAATCTCTTTCGCAAGCTGATTAACGATGCGATGTCGCGACTTCGAGGCGAAGAGGATTTTGGTGGAGCTGCCAAATGGGATCGTTTCGCGGTCTCATCCTTTAGCGCTGGTTATGGGGCTGTCCGAGAGATACTGAAGAACCCACTTTATGTTCAAACGATCGACAGCCTGCTGGCGGCCGATTCACTTTATGCTTCAACCGATACGGATGGCACGCCTGTCGACTCGCAATTGGTAGATTACAAGAATTTTGCCAGTCTAGCTGCGGCAGGAGATAAGCAATTTATCTTTACCCACACGCGCGTGCCGACATTCACTTACGAAAACACCGAAGAAACTGCGAACGAACTGCTTGAGCATTTGGGCTTAGAGGCCGTACCCACTGAGGAAGTTGGACTTGGTCCGATACCTTTTTTCCGAAAGGCAACGCAAGGTAACTTCCAACTCTGGGGGTCACCTGGAGTAACCGGCCCTGACCATCTCGATCATCTTCGCTACATGGGCCAATGGCTCGATGAGCTATCATTGGCCGAACGCCCTGCACCAGGTGATTTCAATGCCGATGGCCGTGTTGATGCGGCTGACTACACGGCCTGGCGAGACGGACTTGGCAATGTTTACACGCAGTCGGACTACGACGTGTGGCGAGAGCATTATGGCCAAACATCGGAGGCGTTGAATCAATCGCAAAGCTCGGCAGCTTCGATCCCTGAGCCTTCGACGCTGATTCTGTTCTTAACCGCTTTGTGGATGACTGCGAGTCGGTCCGGTTTGTTTTAGTGAACCACGAAGTCACGAAGGGCACAAAGACGGTACGATGCGTTGCCGACCCGGGTAGCCCTGATTGGCGTTCAGCTTATCAGGGTGACTTTAGTCACGAGAGGCAACAATGCAAGATGTTTCCGGTTTTAGGATTACTCTCTTGTTCCAAATATTTTTTTGAACAAGAGAAGTTTTGTGATTGCCCACTCGTGGATTTCCTGCAGTTCCTCGGAAGTTTCTTCGATGCTACCTGGGCGGTATGCTGCAATGCGACAGGCTCTCTTGTTTTCCAATTTCTCCCATTCGAGAGGTGATCCAAACTCCATCTCTATTTGCTTACGATCAAGAAGTAAGCGTTCAAAAAATACATTATTCTCTTCCGCATCACCACTATCTATATAGACTTCCGTTCGCACTTTATTCCCGTGCGTAAAACTATGTGAATATTTAAATTCTTTTCTCCCGCTAGAAAAGCTATACCAATTTTGCGGCTGAGCAATTTTGCCTCTAGTAAATTTATGTTGTTCGCGGAGTTCATCGAGAAGTGTTTGGAAATACTGTCTGTAGAGTTCGGATTTTTCTGAGGTATTGGTTGTAACTTGCTTCTTTTTTTCCTTTTGCCATTCGTTTGGAGAGACAACAACGCGGAATTGTAACGCTGGTTTTGATTCGCCAATCTTTATTATTTCGATAACAACTGCAAAGAAGTCCGTATTTGAATCGGTTCTCTGGTTTAGCCAATCCATCGCCTGTCTATGTTCCTCTCGAATGGCAGTTGAAATCCATACAACAACTGCAGCATCATATCCACTTGCATAGGTAATTAATTTTCCTAAATGATCATGATCAGTTCCTGCAAGTTGATTTTCAATAATGACGTTTTCATCCCGACCTAAATCCTTAGCCAAGAGGTCAAGAGAAAAATTGCCAACGCTGGCCTCTCGTTCTATAAGCTCAATTTCAATTCCTATTGCATCCCCAAGTTTATCAATGTTTTTTTCAAGCCAAGGTGTAAAATCATGTGCTTCATGGCTCCAAATATCACGCGGGTCAACTTTTATTATAGTGTCAAATTCAAACATGATATCTCATGTGGCATAAGGAAGTATTTTTGAGATAATATTGTTGCCGAAGATTGTTAAGAGCATTTTGTTTTTTTTTTTATGATATGGATTTTTCGGTGATATACTTTTGATCGCTCGTCGGCACCTCTCCATCAAC
>CAYGQU010000111.1:3581-8030 GCA_964352045.1 uncultured Planctomycetaceae bacterium | reverse complement strand
GTCTTAACCCCGAATTGAGCCAAAACCTTGGCTTAACCAACATCGGCGTTGCCTAGCTGAGCGGAGAAGATCGCATAAGCATGTGCGGCAATACGCACAAGAAGAGTGAATGGTAAAATAAATGCATGTTTCCCCATATTTTTACTTACAGAAAGACGACTCTTGCATGATTATGCAACACTTGCTTTTCGCACTCATCGACCGGAACACCTTGAGGGGAGAATTAAGATTTTTAGGAAGATTAGCGTATTTACCTACGCTGCGGCGCTCTTTTTTACCTCGGTAATTGGGATTGCGGATGTTTTGGGCCAAGAAGCGGGCAGTGTCTTGTTTGTTCGTGGAGCCGACAGGAGTGGCGGCTTTCTTGAGGCTGGCAATGATTTTGAACGAACGGAACATCTGGCTGACATAAACGACACAAATACTAATTCTGGTAACAAAGGATGGTACGAACTTGCACAGACATTGATCGCGAACGGTTTTAGCGTCGATCAAATGGCCGAGCCTGTTGAATCTGGTGCACCTGTGACGGGGCAAACAACGGGGGCGCCACTCCCTTTCGACACAATGAATTTGACTCCTTACGACGTAATCGTCTTTGGGTCAAATAATGCAACTTACACGACTGGCCAAGTCGATGCAGTGGAAAATTATATACGTGGTGGTGGTGGTGCCATCTTTATTAGTGACGCCAACTTTGGGTCCGACTGGGCAGATGCCTCTAATTCCGATCAACACTTTCTTGATCGTTTTGGACTAACGGTACGTCAAGATCTGGGTACTTATCAGGTGGACAATAGTGAGTTCGTCACCCCTACTCACCCAATCTTAGACAACGTGAGTGTGTTTGATGGCGAAGGAGTGACTCCATTCGGCGTGAATCGCTCGTTGCCGACTGGTGTTAATGTAACCATACTAGCACTTCATGAAGGAGCGGTACGACTCAATTTACCGCCATTCGGCTCCGATAATGTGGGGCCGGCACAGCCTGCCTCGGCAAATGACGCAGCACTCGTGGCAGCAACGGTTGATACCGGGCGAGTCGTTGGGCACTTTGATCGGAATACTTTCTTTAACAACAATGGTGTTGGATCGAGCATCAATAATCTCGACAATATGCAGCTTGCCTTGAATCTGTTTACCTGGGTGGCAAATGTACCTGCAACCGTTCCCGAACCAAGTACGGCAATCACCCTTTTAATAGCTAGTGGAATGCTCATAATTCGCCACCGCAGTTAGGCTGTTAGCACAGCACGACCGTGATGTTCGTTGATAAGTAACTAAGAAATAGGCCCCCTTAAAAAGGGGGCCTATTTATGTTGGTGCCTGATACTACCCATTTAGTTACTCGAACAACCCGAAGATTGAGTACTCGATATTGAATTCGGTTCTCTTCACTAACGAGTCGCTGCCGAAAGTTCAGCAACGGGTCGTGATTTATTGGAACCAATCGCATAAAGCTTAGTGTAGCTACGCATGTAAATGACGCCTCGATCTATGATCGGCGAGGAGACGATTGGCCCTGGTAATTTGTTTTGAGCAAGAATACGGAACTCTTCACCGGCTGCGATTGCCGTCGAGGTACCCGAATAGGAAGTGAGATAAATTTTATCCTCAGCCAAAATTGGCGAAGCGTGATAATACCCCCTTGGAAGTTGGTAGCGATAGATACGTTCGCTTGTTATGGCGTCGTAACAAGTTAACTCGCCACTTTCACTGCACAGATAGAGAAGGCCATCATGCAGCAAAGGGGAAGCCGCACCTGGGGCCCCGCCTGAAAGTCGCCAGAGTCGTTTAGGTTTGCCGCTAAGGTTTTTCCACTGCTGAGGTCCCCATCCTATTAAGCCGCTGCCACTTCGATTGATGGATCCTTCTTCTGAGTTGCGTCTACCAGTTAGGTCGAGGCCAATAACTACGCCATTCTTGGCAGCCGGCAAAATTAGAAGGCCATCCGAAACAACAGGCGAGGCAACAAACGGACTCCCAGAGCGATAGTTCGACATCGGATTCAGACCGCCGATTCGCCACACCTCTTGCCCATCGACGGCCCGATTAGCAATTGCGTAGTCGGCTCCATGACTAATGACCACAGATTGTTTTCCCGATTTGATCAAGATCGGAGAAGCATAAGATTGCTCGCATGCGTTGCGTGCCCCGGTTGATCGCATTGTTTTCCAAGCAATCGCACCTTGCTCAATATTAATACACCCGACCATAGATTCTTGAGTTCTGGGGTCTCCATCGCCATGAATCCACTGGAAGTAAAGATGTCCTGCGTGGATTAACGGTGTTGAACTATATTGCTCCCGTTCTGAGAGTCGATTGATTCGCTCGCTAAGATCAAGTTTCCAAGTCGGTTCGCCGGTAAGGCGATAGCAAGTGAATTTCCCTTGGTCTGTTACAGCAACCACATAATCTTGGTTACTTACCACCGAAGGAAGCGTGTATCGACTTGCTTTATGCTGAGAATCATTGTCAAGCGTCGTAATCGTTCTGTTCCACACAAGACTGCCATCGACCTTAGAATAAGCTCCTAGTAGATACTCTCCATCCAATAGCGAAGTTGTAAAGAGTAAGTTTCCTGAAATGCTTGGCGTAGCGTTTGAAGGGCCTGGCATCGCAGTTTGCCAACGGAGGTTCTCCGACTCGCTCCAAGTCGTGGGTACTCCTAGTGAGGTGGAGATGCCATTGCCTAGGGGACCACGCCAGTGCGACACGTTATCTGTCGGTGCTTCCGCTTGCGTGGAATAATTGGCGCTCGAAAAAAGAATAAGCAGCATGAACGAAAAGCAAAATATTTTTGCCAAATAGCAAAGAGCCAAGGCGGCCATGCTTTGTCGGTTCATCGGGTTTAGAATAAAATGCGACAAAGTAGACAGCTTTAGTAGGGCATCGAGGGGGCAAAATCAGATATTCTCGGCTTGAGAGCTAGCTTCCACTTGGGGGTATCTACTAAAATCCTATGTCATTATTTCTCCTTTGGCGCTGATAATCATGAATCTCTCAAGCATTCCACAGCTCTACCGCAACGCTAATCGTTGGAGAGAGATCATTGCAGTCCTCAGCAAGCACGGATTGGCCGATTGGGTTAGTCGTTTGGGTTTTACGTTTAAGAGAGTCCCCGAGCCTAGCGATGTGGCTAACCACAAAAGCGGCATGACTCGTGAGATTCGTATACGACTTGCCTTTGAAGAATTGGGACCAACCTTCATCAAGTTAGGCCAAGTTCTGGCCACTAGGCCTGACTTGGTTGGCGTGGAACTCGCGTCCGAACTGGCAAAGCTGCACACTGAAGCCCCGGTTGATTCTCCCGAATTGGTTCTTAAAACAATCGAGCAAGAACTGGGCCAACCTGTCGATACCTGCTACCGTGCGTTCGATTTGGTACCGATTGCATCTGGTTCGATTGGCCAGGTTCATCGCGCTCAGTTGGCAGAGGGGAACGTGGTTGCGGTTAAGGTGCGTCATCCAGGTATCGAAAAACAAATTCGAGCCGATACGGAAATCTTACTCGGCCTCGCTGAAATTGCAGAGAAGATCAACGACCTCAAGCCTTATCGCCCCCGCGCAACGGTACGAGAGTTTGAACGAACGCTTCGTCGAGAACTCGATTTTCGTGACGAACGGCGACGTATCGAGCAATTTATGGAAGCCTTCGAAGGTGATCCTCGAATCTGTCTTCCTGAACCCTACGAAGGACTCTGCACAGAGCAAGTGCTGACGATCGATTGGCTCGAAGGTCGTAAGCTGTCGGGTGAATCGCTTGTTGAGAAAACCCCGGGCGAACTTTCTCGGGTCGCGCGCCACGGCGCAGAAATTTATTTGGAGATGATCTTCGAGCATGGCCTCTACCATGCCGATCCGCATCCAGGAAATTTGCTAATTATGCCCGACGAGGCCATCGGGTTGCTCGATTTTGGGATGGTTGGCCGTTTGAATGAGCGACTGCGCGAAGATTTAGAAGATGTGCTTATCGCCGTGGCAACAAACGATGCCGAACAACTTGTTAGTGCCTTACTTCGCGTGGTCGAGAAGAAAAAAGATTTCGATCAAGAAGCCTTCTCGGCTGATATAGCTGATTTTATCGACCATTATGGAAATCAATCGGTTGGACATTTCGACTTGGCTGGGGCGATAACCGAGTTATTTAGAATTGTAAGACGCTGGGGCTTGGTGCTCTCCCCTCAGCTCGCCATGCTACTGAAAATGATGGTGATGCTTGAAGGAACGGCCCAGTTGCTTGAACCCAACTTTTCTTTGTTAGAAGTGGTCGAACCACTCAAAAAGAAAATGATACTGCGTCGGTTTTCACCTGTTCGGCAGGCGAAAAAACTGCAGCGTCTTTATGGCGATCTGGAACTTCTGGCCGAAGAGACTCCACGCCGGCTACGTGATTTGTTACGCCAAGTGCAAACAGGTAGCTTTGAAATTCACTTGCAACACCAAAGG
>CAYGQU010000111.1:0-3571 GCA_964352045.1 uncultured Planctomycetaceae bacterium | reverse complement strand
GCTTGAGCCATCGGTTAACCGATTGGTATTGGGGCTGGTAACGAGTTCGTTAATCGTTGCTTCATCATTGATGATGAGCAGCGGCGTTTTGCCGATTCGGGAAGTTTCGATCCCTGGGGCAGTTGGATTCTTCCTCAGCGCGCTCTTGGGTTTAAGGCTTGTTTTGGCAATCCGTAAGTCGGGGTGGCTCGACTCCGACTGATTAAGAATCAGGTGAAAGCTAGTCTTAGGCGACTTCTCGGTCTTGGTTAACAGCACTACCATACACCGACAGCGCAGCTTCGATGCGGCCATTTAGCGCATCTAGTTCGCTCAGCAGCCGATCTTGTCTCTGTTCTAAGTCATTAAGCGAAAACAACTCTGCCGGAGCCGAATCCGCTATACTTTTTGAGTTGAGTTTTGCCAAATGAGCCCTAACTAACGTTTGAATAATTCCACCCGTCTGATGGCTGGCTTTTCCTTTTGCTGGCCATTTTGTACATCCCGACAAGCAATCAATCGTCGTTAGAGGAAGCCTTTCCAGAGCGCATTTAGCCGAGTTTTGAACGCTATAAGCCAATGCAAGCAAAGAGTTTAAGGCCAATGAAGGAAGTGACGATCATGCCTTTTTGGTGACTTACAGCGACCTAACCAACCATTCGGGTAGAACGAACGGGGTAAAATGTCCTATTTAGCCAATTCAACAGGCCAAAAAGTAATAGACGACTGGCGTGACACGGATAAAGCCGCTATGATTCGAGGCTTGGCTTGCAATCCCCAGGATTGAAGTCAGAATTAGAAGATCCAACAAATTGGCCGAACATAGCGGTCGGCTTCATTTTACGACCCCCTCAGAGAGAGAAGACAAACGTGGTAAAGCTCACGCTTCGTGACAAAGAGACAGCACAGGAAGCGGTTCGTCGTTTCCGTAAATTGGTTGAACGTAGTGGCATCAAAAAAGAGATGCGTATTCGTGAGTTCTATGAAAAGCCAAGTGCAACGAAGCGTCGTGCCAAGCTCCGCGCCCAACGTCGTGGTCGTCGTGAGCGATTGCTCGGTATCTGATCATTTTTGCTCAGCTGTCCGATAGCCGCCAACAAGAATTCGTTGGCGGATAGAAATAATAAAAGCCTGCCTTGAGATTTCTCAAGGCAGGCTTTTTGTTTAGCTTTACTGACGAGTCGATCGTCAGAATCAGAAAGCGGCTTCGGCACGAAGGAACCAGCCGTCAAGCGTCATGAGGTTCGCGTCGTCCATGCTTTCGATTTCTCCACCTGTGCTGCTAAAGTCGTAGGTTGCACGGTGACCAAGGTCGTGCCATACAGCTAGCATGTAACCACCCGTAACCGAGACGTTGGGTAGCAAGTAAACTGTAGCACCTGCTTCCATTTCCGTTACAGGAACGACTTGTGTCGAAGTAATTTGGTTAATCGAAGTGGTTGTACCTTCGGCGTAGTGTTCAACTTCACCGAGTAGCAACGAGAAGTCGCCTCGAAGGTAAACACTTGCGATGCCACTGTCGCCAATGTACCGTCGGCCTTGAAGACCGGTTCGCATACCAACCCCTTCAAAGTTGACAACCGATTCAGCCGAGCGGTTAGGAGGTGCCGTACCTACCAAATCAGTTTGATAGGCAAGTCGTGAGCTAACATCAGCAATACGGAGAGCACCGGTCCATTGAATGTCCCATGCAGGGCATCTTGGGCAGCAACCTGTGCCACAGCAATCGCCACAGCAGGTATCGCCACAACCCGTGTCACAGCATAAAGGTGAACCTAGTGGAATCGTCTTCGAGAAGCCAAGATCGTAATTGTCGATCGAAACATTGGCTGTTCCAAACACTCGGTCACCATCGTTGATGGTGACAAGTTCCAAAGGAGGCGTAATGGCCACGGTTCCACCAGCTGTGTCGAGTGCACCTGAGTCAAAGCCACCGTCGGTATCAATGCTCGTGTAAGTAAATCGAATTTCGCCACCGCAGTCACACAGGCGATACCCCGCATAGGTGCGGAAAGATTCGCTGTAATCAAAATCAAACTGTTCCCAAGTTGTCGTGTTGGCAACCAAGTCAGTCTTCACAAAGGCGGTAGCTTCACTGAAGTTAGCACGAATGCTGAGGTATTCAGCTCCTACAAAGAACTGACCATTTTGCGATCCCATCGCACCAAGCCCTAGATCACAGCCACCAGAATCACACGAATCATATGAGTCGCAGGTATTGCAGCTAACGGGTTCGACAAAGTTGTCTTGAATGGGTGCAACTTCTTGTAGAAGAGCACCTTCGAGTGGTGATGCCAAAGCAGCTGTTTCGCTCTGTGCATAACCGTTTACACCAACGCCAATCGCCAAAGCGAGCGCGCACAGAGTGCGCAAATTGAAAGTCATTCTAAATTCCCCCCCAAGAGTGTGTTTCGTTGGGTCCTCTTGCAGAACACAAACTGACGAATCTGGATCGAAATCGTTGGTTTGCTTGGGAGCGCCACATGGCCTCCCGGCGGTCCTTACCTGCAAGATCGCCAACACTTACCCAAGCATCGGATTCCTAACGACCCGTCTTGCACTGATTTTCGCTTTAATCGCCCTCTTAGGGACAATTATTAGATGCGGAGCAACCGCTAGCGTCCGCAAACTTTACCAGGTTCACCCAATAGGAACGGCATTGCGCTAAGACGCAGCTTTTACTCTGCTAGGGGGGACCAGGGAGTAGGTTTCCAGTGAATTCATTGATAGCACTCTCGGGTGAGGCAAAGGAGAAGGCAAAAAAGGAGCGGTAATCCTTCGTGGATCACCGCTCCTTAGATTCATTCGGTTACTAATCGAGAGGACAAGAAGCCCAAAATATTACCGTTTCTTGCTCGCCGCCTTACGGCGACGGCGAATACTATCGTAACGTCTTTCAGATAATCGTTTGCCTCGCTGGCGACAGTGCGAATCAGTTTCGCAGCAGACGCCTGGCCCGAGGCATCGGCAATGAGAGCCAAGTCCTTCGGTATGCGGATCAACGCATTTTTTAGGTCGTATGGTCATATCGGTTGCTCATCAAGGGGTAAATCAAAGTAGGTACGCAGCGGTTTTCGCCCTTCTAGGTTCCGTTAGCGAAAAGTGGTAAGACCTACTTTCAAGCAACCTGCTTCGTACGGCGACCACGTCCCGCTATCGCGCCGAGGCTGCCGATAGCAAGCAAGGCGAGTGAACCAGGCTCGGGGACTTCATTACCCGTTAGTTTGAGATCAGGCAGTTGATCAATCATTTGCATGACTGAGTGTTGACGTGGCGTTGTGAGTGAAACGGCATGGGGCACATCATAATCAGGAAGATAGGCCGAGGCATCTTTGGCGTTTCCTGCAAATGATAGTGTTACCAAAGAATTAGGCGTGTCGTCTCCATTGTCAAAGAAAACTTCAGTGAACGGAGCAAAATACATCATCCCTGGGTCGAGATTATCGGCGTTGATGTCCACCTGGAAGCGGACCGTTTCGCCAGGAGCAAGCCCATCGCCACCGAAGTAAACGACTAACGTGTCTCCACCATCTTCGATGGCCGACGTGATTGGAATCGAAGGAGTCGATTTCCCTAACAGAGCGTACTCGCC
>CAYGQU010000110.1:0-8089 GCA_964352045.1 uncultured Planctomycetaceae bacterium | reverse complement strand
CTACACGATGGCTCGCTTCCGTTTTCCGATCTCAACTATGAACAGGTTGCTTGGCGACGAAATCGTTCGCGTTTCAGCAAACTCAAAGGGCTCTATTTACCACAGAGCGTGGTCGAAGCCGATCTTGTCGTTTCGATGCCGAAGATGAAAACACATCATTGGGTAGGAGCGACCCTCTCAATGAAAAACTTGTATGGAGTGATACCAGGCATCAAGTATGGTTGGCCCAAGAATGTGCTGCATCATAATGGAATTCCACAAACTGTGGCCGACATCAATGCCACGCTTCCCCGTTTGATTGGCATTGTCGATGGAATCGAATGTATGGAGGGGGATGGTCCGATACTTGGCAGCATGAAAATGATGGGCCTCGTCGCGGTGGGCACAAGTTTGCCTGCACTCGATGCAACACTCACGCGAGTCATGGGTTTAATGCCTGAACGGATCAATTATTTGCAATTAGCCGCCCAAAGAATTGGCCCGATTAAAGATGCTGCGATCGAACAACGGGGTGAACCTTGGCAACCTTTACGAGACCCTTTTAAGGTTCTTGATAAGCCCCATTTACAACAATTACTCGATGCGAAGGGGCCCCTCGTAACCTAGGTGGCTTCTAACAATCAGTTGCCTGCACTCCACAAGCAAATCGTTTGATATTTACTGACAAATACTCAACGATTTGGATTTACTTATCAGCAAAAAATGAATACTTGATTTAGAAGGTGTCTAAAAAGCATCAAATTTTTATCCCCCTCCCTCGTCATCGGGGAGGGGCTATTGAATTGTTTGAATCGCTACTAATAAGACACGGGTTTAGATGATTGTTGGTGGCTCGTTAGTCTCTTGCTCAACTAGAGTTAAATCGCCATTTTCAATCGCTTCGTTAATCCAATCGACGCCTCCTACTTCATCTTCGGTTGCCCAGGTAGATTCGTTGCTCCACAAGCTGTTCTTGCAATGCGGACAGGGCATCGATTCCTCATCAGCGTAAACTGGTTTTGTATCTAGGTGGGCATCAATCCATGCGGCATCACATTCTTTGCATAGGATGACAATGTTTTTGCAGATGCCACAAAGCCGCAGCCCAAGCGGGCCGGTTCCGCAAATTCGACAATTACCAACAGTTAACATAAGATCACGATTCGTGAATTGAGATACGGAATAGAAGTTAGCTAAATTAAAGTCGAACGGGAAATGCTGTGATGAGTCGTTCCCCTTCTAATACAAGGCGTATGTGGTCAGCCGAGGGATAGCCACGTCGCTTGCCAGAAGTTCCACCAACGTAGCCAATGCGGCGATCAAGATCGACTGTGTAGACGATTCGATCATCTTCTTTTTCGGTTTTGGTTCCACGTCCTGTTAAGGCCTGTTCATAAGTCGCGTCGATTAGTAAAAGAACCTTGGCGGGGTCCGTTTCATCAAAAACCCCATGTTGTCCTTGTTGGTACGGTTCATCGAGCGTGTGTGCCAGCACATGGGCAATGCGATGGCCTTGCTCGCTACCTCGGGTATAGAGCAAGCCAGCGGGTGTTCGGTACGCTCCACGTCCAGCGTCCTTGAGCAAGTCGGTTAATTCGCTTGGATCAAATGCCGTCGCTTTGCCATTTTGGCCCTCCGATTGTTTCGGTAGGGTCGGCGTGCTCGAATGACTGCTGGGCGAATTTGCTGTAATGCTAGGAAGTGAAATGCCCAGTGACTTTTCGAGCACAGGCTGGAGCACCAAGCTGTAGAGCAAAGCGCCAACGCAGATGAAAACAATCATTTTCCAAGACGGCTTCCCCTTGGAATTCCGCACCAAGCGGATTAGAAGATTGGCAAGTTGCTGAGAATCTCGTGACATACTTATGCCAATAACCGGTTGGTTTTCATAACGCTAAAAGACTAGGCCCTGCTTCAAAGAGGCAGCATTGAATCAGAGCTTACCGAAGACGCATTATGAAAAGATTAAGGCTGGTCGGCTACTCCGTTTGCGATGCTTAATCGCTCTTTTTTCGTCGATTATGCCTATCTTAGTCACATAAATCGGGGCCGCCGTTGACAATTCGGGGCGGGGCTGATACTCCTATAAAGCTTGGCTGGCAATAGTTTTCACAATAAGGGTGACCTTAAATTGCGTGCCAAGTGATCGTTCTTTGTGATTGGCACATGCCTATCCATGGAATCTGATTTCCCAGGGGGATTAGCTCAGTTGGGAGAGCGTTTGGCTGGCAGCCAAAAGGTCACCGGTTCGAGCCCGGTATCCTCCACTGAAGATCTTTTCAATCGAGATCTTGCTATTAAGGTGCATACCAAACAGCAACCAACAAAAAAGCCTACTTTCTCGTAAAGTAGGCTTTTTGTTGGTTAAGGCCTTGAAAATAGGGTGTTGTTAGTCGAGTCTTGTAGAGAGACATTCTCGCCAAAAATTTCGATCAACTCGCACTACTCAATTGATCCCTCACAGCTAGGTTCCCTTCCAATATGTCCGATTCGCCTAGCAGAATTGGAACTCAGGCGAATGGGAACCCTCCTTCGAGTCAACAGCCCAGCAACCAACGGGCCAGCAACCAACGGGCCAGCAACCAACCGGCCGGTAACAAACAGGCTGCTGGTTATGAAAACAAACCAGTTGGCAGCGAGACAAGTTCTCGGTTGATGCTGATCCGAATCTCAGTGATGATGTTTCTTGAGTATTGGCCGCTCGGGTTGTGGGGCATTACGATCGGGACTTATTTATCTGCTAATACGGGTAGTCTCGGATTAGGAATCTATGAACCAGGCTTTGTTGGTTATAGTGCCGCGACGGCTGCCATTGGCAGTATCCTTTCGCCAATATTGATCGGAATCATCACCGACCGTTTTTTTTCGGCAGAAAAAGTCGTTTCGCTTCTCCATGTGGGAGCAGCTCTCGCTGCATGGTGGCTGTTTGTCTGCCTAACGCAAGCAGGCTTTTTCTGGGGAATGCTGTTTTACTTTCAATGTTTTGTTCCTACCGTAATCCTAACAAATGCCATTGCGTTAAGGCATTTGAAAAATGTGGATAAGGAATTTTCCGTTGTACGTATCTATGGCACGGTGGGATGGATTGCGGCAGGTACTTTCATCGGGTTCTTCTGGCCTTACTTCGTGGGCGAATCGATCGAGGCGACTCGCATTCCTCTTGGCTTGAGCGCAATTTCACATATCGTGATGGCTTTCTATGCCTTGACGCTCCCAAAAACGCCCCCGATGCCAAATTCAGAAGCCAACCAAATCAATCGTAATCGCACTGATAACGGACTTGAAAAACCTTTGGCATCCGATCATTCAATTCTGGAAAAAAACAGTTGGTTTCGCCAGATCACGCATTCTACAATTTGGCGTAACCGACCTTTTCTCTTCTTCCTGTTGTTTTCTTTGCTTGCCTGTTTGCCAAGTATGGCATACACGACGTTTGCGAACCCATTTCTCAATGACTTTGGTTTTGAATCCGCGGCAGGGATTTTGACCTTGGGGCAATATTCAGAAGTGGCTTGTCTTTTTGTGATGTCACTTCTGGTCGGGAAACTTGGCCTCAAACGGCTGATGCTCGTTGGTTTGTTAGCTTGGGGGATTCGATATTTATTACTTACCATGGGAGTGGCCTACGAATCGAATGTATCAATCTACTTGGCCATTCTTATACATGGTCCATGCTACGTTTTTATTTACGTAGCGGGTCAACTCTATATTGATCAACTTGCCTCGAAAGAGAATCGTGGTGCGGCACAAGGATTATTGGCACTCGCTACAACTGGCCTAGGTCATTTGATCGGATCGCTTTTAAGCGGTGTTTTGCAAGAACAGTATCTTTCTCCTGAAAGAGTTGGTGGTCCGAGTTGGGAATACTTCTGGCTGATACCGGCATGCCTTTGTTTTGCAACAGCTTTGTTGTTTCAACTTGCCTTTCGAGAGCCTGAAGGACATGGTCCTAAGGGTAAAATTGAATTGCATGGTGACGAGTTACCACCCTCACCGAGAGATGCCCTGGCGGAATCACCCCATCGGTAATTTGGATCACTACTTGGCGTCAGTAGGAAATACTTTGCATGTTTTCCTTATCCCCATAGCTTCCGGTCAAGTAAACGATAGTTGATAGCTTCGCTCAAGTGGTGCGTTCTGATCGATTCAACTCCTTCCAAGTCAGCGATCGTCCTGGCTACTCGCAAAATTTTGTCATGAGCACGAGCCGATAAACCGAGTTGCTCGACACTTGCTCGTAACAATTTGGCACACGAATCATCAAGCGTGCAATGCTTACGGACATCTCTCGACGAGAGTTGCGAATTCAGTTGGGCGCGTCCCTTGGGAGTCGTTCGCACCTCTTGTTGCTTTCTGGCCGAGTTAACTTGTTCACGCATGCAGGCACTCGAAGTTCCTGGTCGGTCGGATCGTAATTCATCGTAATCGACCGCCGGGACTTCGATTTGCAAATCAATCCGATCGAGCAATGGACCACTGATTTTAGTCATGTAGCGCTCGACTTGGACAACGCCACAATGGCATTCACGTCGCGGATCATTCCGAAAGCCACAGGGGCAAGGGTTGAGCGAGGCAATCAGCATGAAGTCGGCTGGAAAGGTCGTTGTGGCAATGGCTCGGCTAATGGTGACTTCTCCTTCCTCCAGCGGCTGACGCAGGACTTCAAGCGTTTGGCGATTGAATTCAGGAAGCTCGTCAAGAAACAAGACCCCGTGATGTGCGAGGCTGATTTCACCAGGTGTTGGGGTCGATCCTCCACCAACGAGTCCTGCGTTGCTAATCGTATGATGGGGCGAACGAAAAGGCCTTTGTGCCAACAAGGATTGTCCCGCACCGAGTCGGCCAATTGAGCTGTAGATTCGTGTTGTCTCGACGGATTCATCGGTCGAGAGCTGTGGCAAGATTGTAGGGGCTCGTTTTGCAAGCATCGTTTTGCCACTTCCAGGGGGGCCAACCATAAGCAGGTTATGACCTCCTGCTGCGGCAATAGTCATCGCCCGTTTTGCCATTTCTTGGCCACGAACATCGGCAAAGTCGAGGTCGTAGTTGCTTTGGTCGGGAACCAGATCGGCAACAACGCAAGGCTGAGGAGCAATTTCGATTTCCCCAGCAAAGAAGGCTGCTGCTTGCGATAAACTATCGGCCGCAATTACCTCCAGCCCTTCTACCACCGCCGCCTCGCGCGCGTTTTGTGGGGGAACGACAAGCCCAACGACCCCAGGCTGAGCCGCAGCCGCCATGGCCATTGAGAGGGCTCCCTTTACAGGACGAGTCGAACCATCGAGCGCAAGCTCGCCGACCGCAGCGTATTTGGCAAGTCGATCCAGCCCTATCTGGCCACTCCCTGCCAAAACCCCCAAAGCGATTGGAAGATCAAACGACGAAGCTTGTTTCGGTAACTCGGCCGGAGCCAAGTTGATAACAATCCGATCATGCGGACGCACAAACCCACTGTTAACAATAGCGCGCTCGCTGCGATGCGTTGCCTCCCGTACTGCCGCTTCGGGTAGGCCGACAAGTATCGTCTTAGGCATTGCACCTGGCGAAACATCGACCTCGGCAATGACAGGTACTGCATCGATTCCAAGCAAACTGTAGGTCTGAATCTTTGCAAGCATGTTGATACCCAATCCAACGAATAGAAATATCCAAAAGAACAGATGTGATCTTATGAACACTATTTAGGTTTGCAACTATTTTATCGCAACTTACCTCGAAATGGAGGATTTCTACCTACGAAATAATGCTAACCCTACAAAACGGATAGGGGTGACAGAAATCCTTGAGGCCCGCTCAGCCAGTTGAAGACAAATCCTCGGAAGGACTTATTTTTTATTGTCCGCCATTTCGCCTGATTCGTTCGGTGGTTTTGCTAGTGATAGCTCCTGATCGACAGATGGGGCATTCGTCGAAGCCGAATCGGTCGGAGAATTGACAATCAACGATGGATCCAACGGCAATCCGTTGGGTGAGATACCAATTTTCTTTAAGCGTTTGATTAAACCTTTGGGGCGATTGCCCGCTTGTTCTTTTTCAACCGCTTTTTTGACAATGTTGATGTACTCACCCATCAGGTGATCAGAAAAATGATCGATACGCCATTTGGACAAACTGCGCCAAAACCCCCACCATCGGTCTCGCGAGCGAAGCATGCCAGTCAGGTTACTCACTTGGTTATAGCGGTTGACGTAAATTTCATTACCCGCGTGACGATAACCGAACCATGTCGGGGGAACACGGGGCACGATATCGTTGTTATTCACCCAACGATAGATAGGTATCCTAACGTAGTTGACATAGCGTTTGTTACCGACACGGGGGGCACCGAACGTAAAAACTGCCTCGGGGTTAGATCGGATATGCGATAATTTGCAACGACCAGCGCAAATTGCCGTCATCGCTCCGCCGAGCGAGTGGCCTGTAAACCAAAGGGTACGATCATTGCTAACTAAAGCTTGCTCAAGCCGAGGCCATAAGTCGTCCACCTCGCGTTTGAAACCACGGTGAACACGACCGACCGTTTCGGCAAGGTCAGTGACAGCATCAAGGTCTGCTTGAATGTCGTTCCATTCGTTGGGCTCGGTCCCACGGCAACAAATGATGGCGTCTTGTTCGTTGCCAAAATAATAAGCTTGGGCGCCATCCTCGTCGTAGAATCTCGTTTCGGGAAATCCCATTTCATCGGCCAACCGACCCGCTGTTGTTCGAGGAAAGTAAGAAGCCCGCGAGAGCTCGGCAAACAGCAACGACTTTTCCAAAAAAGTCAACTCAGTAATTTTTCGGCCATTGAGTTTGCTCATTGCTTCGAGCTCAGCCCCATGGCTAATCTGCTCGGCAAGTACCTCGGGTGGGGTAGGGATCGAAAGCGACACGCGACATATCCTCAGTCGTAATCTAAAGGGTTATCCAACACCATTAGACTTTATCGTTTCGAGGCTTTGGCCTCAAGCAAATAGGGCGAAATTTGCCAGCGTGGCAACCAACAATTTAGCCGACTTAAACGATTATCACAGCAAGTTAAATCGAAAGCGATCAATCGACGGTGGCGTTCTTTTGCCGTCTTTGCCAGAAAGCGACAGACTTTTGATAGCTTACTAAATCAGCCGCTTTGAATTTTTCTTTGTATTCATCCAGCCAATCGAGGAAGAATTGGGTCGCCTTGGATCGAATCCGTTCACCACGCTTTCCCACATAGTACGGAGCCGTGCTGGCAAACTGATATTCTTGTTGTTCGTTTGTCACTGCCCGAATCAAAAACCATCCTGGTTTGTCAAAAATGATCGGTGGCAGCTTACCCCCGGCCGAGGCCCAATCCATCAATCGAACTGATTTGGCAATTTCTCCATTTTGGATAATTTCGAGATAATCTACCGGCGTACGTGTCGCAAGATTCAAGCCAATTTGAACTTCCCGCGGAAAGTCGCTGGCCAACTCAATGCCGGGTGGGCTACCCTCGACGATTGGACGTAATAAAGGCCCGTTCGTCATGACTGTGTTGGCTGATAGCAGATATTTCCAAACTGCCGATTTATGGGGTTCCTTATCGCTATGAAAATAGATCCTTGCAGAGCCAACCGGATGGTCGTTCAGGCCCGAACCGCTTAGTGCAACAGGTGGTAAGCAAATGCCCGATTCAAGCAGTTGGTGATAAATCGTTTCACGCCAGCGAGCAATACCCGTTTTGTTTTGAAATCGACGTTCAGTTGGGGGGCGTCCCATGCGTGTAGCTGAGACACCTGCTTTTGAGTCGGACAAACCATCCATAACGAGAAGGGCATCGACCAAATCGTGGGCAATCCAAAGGGGTAGCTCCCAGCTTGTTGCTGAGACGACGATCACCCAACCGTTGGCCCTAGCTTCGGTTAGAAAATCAATCTGGTTTTCGGACGGCTTTGGTAGTGCCTTGGCGGTTAGCATGCCAGTGGGATCGTGCAGCCAAATGATTCCACGATCATCGCTCCAAAGGGCCGAACTGCCAGCAGCTGGCTGGCGACCTTTGGCGATGCGGCCCGCAGGCTCCCATCCAGCTGTTTTGTTTAGCCACCCAAGGTTGGCTAAAAAATTAAGCTGCTCGGCTTTTTGCAAAAGTTCATGGTCCGAGGGTTTGCGT
>CAYGQU010000109.1:6844-8186 GCA_964352045.1 uncultured Planctomycetaceae bacterium | reverse complement strand
GATGGAATGTGTAGGTCAAACCGTCATCGGAAATGTCCCAACGCTCAGCAACGCCAGGTTGGGGCTCTCGATAGCGAGGACCGATGCGTACGAGCCCTTCGTAAATGGATTCGATAATCCGTCCTTCTGGCTGGCCAGTTACGACGGCCGGATCGAGTGACTCGATGTCGGTATTGTTGTTGAAGGTGAAGTCGGCAGGGGGGAGTTGCCCCTGCAAGACGATCCACCCAACGAGCATAAGCCCGACAAGCATTAACATTGCGGCGATCATAAAACGATTCGGCATGCGTTAAAGCTTAGGCGGTAACGTAGGCAGATGCCTAGGCGGTTAATCGCGCAAGCGGTCTTCCAGAAAAGTAGGTGGAGTTTTACAAGAACACAGCGGGTGGGCTGAATACGTAAGCAGGAAAAGAGGTTCGCAGAACCCGAACGCTCTTTTTGAACGTGATCGCGAGAAAAGGAGAAGCTAAGCAAGCGATATCAAAATGCTCTGCAGGCTGCCCTTGGCGATGTCCGTTAGACATCTGCTATTTGGCGTTGGTGTGTTTTTGATATCTTTTAGCGGTGGTTTAGCAGTCATCAGGGTTCGATTAACCCTTCTTATAAAAAACTTAAGTCTTTATTTAATATGGTGTTACATCGCAAATAGACAATTAACGGCATGCGGGTCGCTATAGAGGAAAGGGTAAACCAAGGCCAACCTGGTCTCACACGAATTTCCTTCCTCTCAAGTCCAAAGGACTCCCGCCATGTTCCGTTCCACTTCGCTTGTTGCTCTGACTGCCGTTATGACCCTCAGCCTTGCTGCTTCTGAATCAGTCGCAGGAGGCTGCAATAAAGGGGGTGGCTTCAAGCCACCTGTCATAATACTTCCTGTTCACCCACCAACTTTCAAGCCAATCTGTCCTCCTGTCTTCAAACCAATCTGTCCACCTGTGATTCGACCGATTTGTCGTCCGATCATTCATCCTCCTGTTTGCCCTCCTGTCTTCAAGCCGATCTGCCCACCAATTGTTCGTCCGATCTGCCCCCCTCCTGTCGTTTGTCTTCCTAAGCCTCCCGTCTGTCCACCGATTGTTTGTCCACCTGTAGTGAAGCCGATCTGCTACAAGCCACCTGTTATATGCCCTCCTGTCGTGCAACCTGTTTGTCCACCTAACTGCACTTGCCAACAATGCACCTGCATCGACTGGTACTTCGGCATGAGCCTTCAAGTGGTTCAAACAACGTTCGGCATTGGTTTGCAGATCCACGACGTAACGCACGGTTCTCCAGCTTGCTTAGCTGGACTCGAAGTGGGCGACATCCTAGTGATGGCTGCTGGCCAAACGTTCGAACAAGT
>CAYGQU010000109.1:4626-6834 GCA_964352045.1 uncultured Planctomycetaceae bacterium | reverse complement strand
AACAAGTTCAAACGAATGAGCAAGGAGTCGCTTTACTACAGTCGCTTGCCACTTCAACCGGTGCGAACTTGAATTTGGTTGTCCAAGATTCACGAACCAGCCAAATCGCTTCGCTCAACATCACCCCTGTCTCGCAAAGTGCTCCTGCTCCTGCGATCACCACGGCGATGGCTTTCTGAATTCTGAAAAGTTAATCTTCAACATAGTTCCTGCCCGAGCCGTTGCGAGTCTTTCGAAGAAAGATTCCAGCGGCTCGGTTTTTCTCTGCGCACCACGGTTCGTTAGCGGTAACTGAGACTTTAATGTACGTTTGGCAAGTAAGCGATCGGCTTAATCCGGTAGGATTGTGGCGAGCGTTAGAACAGCCGGTGTTAACAATGGCAAAGAAATCAACTTTACAGGGTTAGGCTACTTGTTTGACCTACTGAGCGTTCGTAATCCTACAATCGTTCGTTGAGCACAAAATGGCTTGGGCAATTTGCTTGCTTACTAATGTCGGTGCATTGTTTTGTGATGAATAAAATACAAGAAAACGCCCCCTTAAGGTGGCAAGCCATTTCAGCGAGACTAGTGATATGTCTTTCGAACATGTCCGCCATCGTCCCCCTCGCGAACTCGCCTCTCCACGCGAATTGGTCATCGTTTGCGCTCCGTTAAGAAGTAGGGTGAATCTTTCGCGGATAGCCCGAGCAGCCGGTTGTTGTGGGATCACGCGAATCATCGCAACTGGTCGGCCGATGAAGCTCGATCCCGAAATCGCTCGCGATGCGGTCGAGTCGGTTACGCTTGAACAACGACGCTCGATCGGGCCTGTGCTAAAAGATCTGCGTAGCGAGGGGTATCGGCTAATTGGTTTGGAACAAACCACCGATTCGCATGACATGCACCGCTACGCGTTTCCCCGCCGCATGGCCCTCGTTATTGGCAACGAACGAACCGGACTAACCGACGACATTCTAGATAGGCTCGACACGACGGTAGAAATTCCTGTTTGGGGACTACCCTATAGCTACAACGCGGCAACGGCGACTTGCATGGCACTGTACGAATTTTGCCGACAGTATCCCGATGGCTAAGACACGTATCCCGAGGACTAAGACACGTATCCCGAGGGTAAGGCACCTATCGCGATAGCTAAATCACGAGGTGATCAGAGAACTCACCCGTTAGGATGTCAATCAGCAAGCAAACGCCCGTCGCCCAATGCGTCTGCCTTGACCGTTACAAAACTACCAACCTTGTGTTGGTTAGCCGTCAGTTCAACGGGGGCGTAACGACAAGAGGTTCCGACGTAGCGATTCATGCCCTGATCGGTTGCTAGAGGTGTCTCGACCATCACCTGCAGCGGACGACCGACGAGCGATTGGTAGTAATCATCACGAATCTCCGCTTCGACCTCGGCAAGGCGATGAACACGTTCTTGCTTTAGTTTCTTCGGAAGTTGATCCCCCATGGCGAAGGCTGGTGTACCACGACGAGCACTAAAAGGAAAAATGTGAATCTTTGAGAAACCGGCAGCACGGCAGGTGGCGAGCGTCTCTTGAAACTCGGTTTCGGTCTCGCCAGGGAATCCGACAATCACATCGGTTGTGATCGCAGGCTGGTCGAGTCGCTGGCGAAGTAAATCACAACGATCAACGAAGCGTTTGCTTCCCCAACGGCGTCGCATGCGACGCAACACACTATCGGATCCTGACTGCATCGAAATGTGCAAATGTGGCGCAATTCGCTCTGGATGATCGGCCATGACGTCGATCAACTCGCGTGTGACTTCCGTCGCTTCGATACTCGAAAGTCGAACACGAAAGTCGGTTGATCCGCCGGGCAATTCGGCCAAACGACGGACAAGATGTGAGAGGCGAACCCAAGATTCTTTGTCGGTCGGGTTTTGTCGATTCCAATCGACGCCGTAGTGGCCTAAATGTATACCAGTGAGTACGACTTCTCGGTAGCCGTTGTCGACCAGGCCGCGGACTTCGTCGACAACTTCTTCAAGTGGTCGGCTAGCAAGATTGGGTCGAACGTGGGGGATGACACAAAAGCTGCACCGAAGCATGCAACCATCTTGGACTTTTACATAAGCTCGACTCCGCTTACCAAGACCCGACAAACCGGTTGGCACATCTGTCACTCCAAATCGGCCCAACAGGTCGGCTAATTCACGTTTGTCGGTAAGCACTTCGGTCACGCCGGGCAGGGCAGCGACTT
>CAYGQU010000109.1:0-4616 GCA_964352045.1 uncultured Planctomycetaceae bacterium | reverse complement strand
TGTCGCGTAGCAAGCCATGACGACGATCTTAGCGGCAGGGTTTTCGCGAGCCATTCGGCGAACAACTTGTCGGCTTTTGGCGTCTCCTTCGGCAGTAACGGTACAGGTGTTTACTATGCAAAGATCGGCTTCTTCCCCCCGGTCGGCATCCCCATAGCCAATCGTTGCCAGACCTTCCCGCAGAAATTCGGTCTCGTATTGGTTGACCTTGCAGCCGAGCGTGTGGGTCCGAAGCTTCATCAAATGCTTTATTGCTGGGGTTATTCAACGGTTTATCGTAGGTCCCCAAAGAGATTACCGGAGGTGGTGATCAGGAGCCATTCAAAGTATATTCGCCTATCGTAAGACAAGCTATTGGCAATCTTCCAGCAAATTAGCCCCCGCCTAAAGCGTTTCATGAGCGAAATTGACCAACTTCTCAGCGAACGAGCCACGGACCACGAAAAGGAGCTCTTTGAGCTGCTCGCGATCCCGAGCGTGAGTGCCGATTCTGCGTTTCAACCCGATATCAATCGAGCTGCCGATTGGGTCGAGAGGCGGCTTCAGAAGAGTGGCTTGAAGGTCGTACGGCTCGAAACGCCCGGCAATCCGATTCTGTATGCCGAATCCGAACCAGTTGCAGGAGCTCCGGTAGCCCTTGTTTATGGCCATTACGATGTCCAGCCACCCGATCCACTCGACGAATGGCTAACACCGCCGTTCGAGCCCACCGTCCGTGATGGCAACGTCTATGCCCGAGGTGCGACCGACGACAAGGGGCAAATGCTAACCCACGTGCTCGCCGCGGCAGCGGTTTTGGAGCATACCGGTAGCCTACCACTGCAAGTGAAGTTTCTGATTGAGGGGGAAGAAGAAGTTGGCAGCGAACACCTTGAGATGGTCGTCGAGCGCGAGAAAGAACGCTTGGCATGCGACTGTGTTGTCGTGAGTGATAGCTCGCAATTTGCACCAGGTCTGCCAGCCGTTACATATGGACTTCGCGGGATCGCCTACTACGAAATCTTGTTACAAGGACCAAAGCAAGATTTGCATTCAGGTACTTTCGGCGGAGGCGTTACGAACCCAGCCAATGTGCTTGGGAAGATGATTGCCGCTTTGACGGACGACAAGGGACGAATTCAGTTACCCGGCTTTTACGATGACGTTGTACCGCTAGAGGAACGTGAACGCGAGGAATTTGGGTCGCTTCCTTTCGATGAAGCGAAATTCAAAGCACAACTTCAGGTAGAAGGGATGAGTGGCGAAGCAGGTTACTCGACTCTCGAACGACGTTGGGTACGTCCGACTTGCGACGTAAATGGACTTTGGAGTGGCTACCAAGGCGAAGGTGCCAAGACCGTACTGCCTGCTAAAGCAGGAGCGAAGGTTAGTTTCAGGCTGGTTCCAAACCAAGATCCGAAAAAAATCTCGGCAAGCCTTGAAGCGTATCTGCGTCCTTTAGTTCCTCCTGGCATAACGTTGAAAATTGTCGATCACCATGGGGCACCCGGAGTTGTCTTTTCGCTTGATAGCCCCTACATGCAAGCCGCCGCAGAGGCGATTGAACATGGTTTTGGCAACAAGCCTGTTTTTATTCGCGAGGGGGGTTCGATACCGATCGTGAACACCTTTGCTAAAATCCTTGGTTGCGACGTACTGCTCTTAGGCTGGGGGCTCGACGACGACAATACCCACAGTCCCAACGAAAAATTTTGCCTAGCCGACTTCCATCGAGGCATCAAAGCAAGTGCTGCCCTTTGGCAATCGCTTGCCAAAGTCAGTGCTTAGCGCGAAAACAAAACGATAAGAATTTACTTTCCCCTTTCTTCTGAAAATTCGCTGATCTCTCATGCTCGACAAACGCTTTATTCTTGAGAATACTGAACTCGTACAAACAAACTGTACGAACCGAGGTGCAAAGGTAGATGTCGCTCGCTTTGTTGAACTCGAAATGAAGCGACGTGCTGTTCAGGTAGAGGTTGAAGAGCTAAACCGTAAAGCCAACGAAGTCAGTAAAACCATCGGCAAAGCAAAAGACGATGCAGAACGGGAAGAACGCAAAGCGGAAGGGCGGCGTTTACGCGAAGAGAAAGATGCTAAGCAAAGTGAAGCAGAACGAATCGCCGTCGAAGCCGATGTGATCCATCGCTCAATGCCGAACCTAACGCACGAAGATTCACCTATCGGTGGTGAATCGGCAAGCAAAGAGTTGCGACGCGGCAACACCGAAGTCAAATCACTTGGGTTCCCAGCGCAAGATCATGTCGAACTTGCTGCTCAACATGATTTAGTTGATTTTGAGGGAGGCTCTCGTGTTTCGGGACATGGTTTCTACTTTCTCAAAAATGAAGGGGTGCTGCTCGAACTTGCTTTGCAACAGTACGCCGTTAATTTGCTTATGAAGCAAGGCTTTACCCCTATGACAACGCCCGACGTGGCGCGAGGTGAAATTTTACAAGGGGTTGGCTTCATTCCCCGGGGCCCTGAGACACAAATCTACAGCGTTGAGAATCATGATCTGAATCTTGTCGCTACTTCAGAAATTACGCTCGGCGGACTCTACGCTGGACAGATACTCGAAGAAGAGGAATTACCAATCAAACTCTGTGGGATTAGCCACTGTTTCCGAACCGAAGCGGGTGCCGCAGGCCGTGCAAGCCGTGGGCTTTACCGGGTGCATCAATTCACCAAAATCGAGATGTTTGCTTTCACAACGCCTGAGCAAAGCGAGGACACACTCAACATGTTCCTCGACCTTGAATGCGAAATTTTCAATGGGCTTGGCCTTCCATTCCGGGTGATCGACATCGCCTCGGGCGATTTGGGTGGACCCGCTTATCGCAAATTTGATCTCGAAGCATGGATGCCAGGCCGAGGATCTTCAGGAGAATATGGCGAAGTCACCAGCACCAGCAATTGTACGGATTACCAAGCTCGTCGGCTTGATATTCGTTATAAGAAAAAGGGAGAGAAGGGAACCAATTTTGTTCACACCCTCAATGGTACCGCCATCGCTTGCAGCCGAGCCTTGATCGCAATCATCGAAAACTGCCAGCAAGCCGATGGTTCGATTATTGTCCCTGAGGTGTTACGCCCTTATGTCGGTAAAGACCGCATCGGCTCGACTGATGACGATAGTTGAAAGGCCTGCGTCACCTTGAAGGTTTCACACCGATAATCTAGCCGTTTCACAAATAGCAGCGAACCGTTCGATTTGCTCAGTTAGCTTGTCACGATTTCCTTGTGGTGATGATTTCGCAAGTGATTCAACAACCGAGGCAACCGTCGTGATCTCATCAAATCCATAACCACCTCCTGCCCCCTTGAGTTGATGCGCGATTGTCTGGATGGTTTCGTAGTCACTCGCTTCGTTAGCAATGCGTAATTGATCCATCCGCGCTGGCAAAGCGTTAACGAAATCTGCAATGAGTTCGACAAAAGCTGGGTCGTCTCGAATTTCATCAAGTAGCATGTTCTCTTCTTTCTGGTTAGCTATCGGACCTTATCTATCAACCTAGTTCAAAATACGGATGTTTATCGACATTGCCGTTTTTTATGCGTAGGGAATTGGGCTCATAGGACCCCTACATAAAACGCAACTGATCGGGTAACGTCGTTCAAAACGTTCATCTTGACTGATTTTATCGGTTTTGCAGTGGGTTTCCGCAATCGTGGTCAAGACGCTTGTCTACAACGGCACATGAGCCATGTTAGAGAGTTAGAAGAGCGACAGCGTCCTGCCCTGGACAGTCATCTGTTAAATCGTCTCGGCAAAGTATTGCCTTGTGAAAACAGTATAAAGCTACCGAGGAATGGTCCAAATGCTACTCAGTCGCCGCATTGTATTGCACGTTGATGACGATCCTATGTTCACACGCCTAGCCGGCGCTATGCTTGAACGTGGTGGATATGAGTCAGAATCAATCCATAATCCCCTTGAAGCAATCGACGCTATTCAGCAAGGGCAACATCGGATCGTCTTGCTTGATATTCACATGCCTAAGCGTTCGGGCCTAAAAGTACTAAGCGATATCAAAGCTTTAGACGCAGGAATTCAGGTCATTATGCTAACGGGCTTGGTGAATGAAACCACCATTTTAGAAGCCATGCATGGTGGCGCCCGACAATGCCTCTTCAAGCCAGTAACCAGTCCAGAGAAATTAATTGAAGCGATCGACGATGCATGGAAGACGACCGAAAGTTGGTGGAGAACCATGCACGACCTTACCGAACGCCGAAAATTAGAAGCGTGTGCTCTTTCTGAAATCTAGGCATTCTTTCGTTTAGTAGATTTGTTAACTAGCTTATTGAGCGATTCCATCAAATCACCATCATCTACCAAGCAAGCCAAGCGACTCGATAGGAATCGCTTGGCTTGCTTGGTGTTAAGAGCCAAGTTTTGGTCCTTCGCTTGGGCATATGCTGTGGCCTTTTGCAGCACATTTAATACAAGCGGTACAACCCGAATGCCGATCAGGAAAACTTGGCAAAGAGTGCTAACTGTACCGTAGTCTGCCGATCAGGTCGTCGATACGGATGACTGAGATTCGTATCGCGAAACTTCTCGCACGGTGAATCGTAGCATGGTGTTCCTCTATGGGAGTCAACCAGCTCGATCGGTTGCGAGCCTATTAAAC
>CAYGQU010000108.1:893-8292 GCA_964352045.1 uncultured Planctomycetaceae bacterium | reverse complement strand
GGCTAACCGTGCTTCGTCGGTTGCCAAGAATTCTTGATCGGGCTTTGAAAGTTCGTTGATTTTGATTGAAGCGAGTTGATGGTCGGCTCGTTGCAAGATAACACTCTCGTCGGTGAAGCCAATCATGTCGGCTTCTAAAGTGTAGTTGCCCGTGGCATCGCTCCAGGTCCTTGCATTTAACTCCGAGGTGCTAGCCAAGAAAATCAAAAACGTTGCAAGCACATAATTCGACATAGGAAAATACCAAGAAGATCGAGAGGAAATTGGCTCCGAAATGATCATAGCCCTAGTCACTGATCATAGCCAGCAAATGGTTGCGGAGCAAGCAAACGCGACTCGACACACACGGGTTGATCGGCGTGCTAGCCGTGTCGCAGTGGTTCACTTCTTTATCGTCAATCTTATTGCGCATTATGCTTTCTTCATGCCCCAGGTGTCTTCGCGGCTCAAATTCGCTGAAATTTCCGATCCAACTCTTCGCGGCTAAAGAGGATCGAAGTGGGTCGGCCATGGGGGCAGTGGTGGTGGTTTTCGGTTTCAGGGCGAGCGGCTAACAGCGCTTGTACTTCTTCGGTAGTAAGCGGATCGCCATACTTCACGGCTGCTTTGCAGCTCATCATGTGTAGGAGTTCGTCGCACAGATCACGAGCTTCGGGCGCTTTGCTACTTTGAAGTAATTGGTGTGCCAATTCGCGGAGCAACTCGGCTGGCTTCGCGACTCGAAGCAACGCAGGTACTGAAGCAACAAGAACCGTATCGCCACCGAATGGTTGAACTTCGAGGCCAATCTTTTTAAGTAATTCGCTCTGTTCAAGAACGGCAGCCGCTTCAGCAGGTGAAAGATCAACAGGCTCAGGAACCAAAAGCCGTTGGGTTTCGATCGGGCCAGACAAAATCTTTGCCCGAAATTGTTCGTATAATACCCGTTCGTGAAGCGCGTGTTGGTCAATAACTTCCATGCCCGCTTCGGTTTCGACAATCAGATAACGCTGGTGGAGCTGGATCGCCTTGTAAGTGCCTGGCCGGGCAAGTGCTTGCTCGTCGCGAGACGATTCGAGTCCTTCTGTGCTTTTAGCCTGCGTCGGTTGGGCGGTTGCCATGGTCGCATCGCGATTGAAGTGATGCAACGTGAGTGGTTCGCCTTGGTTGGGAAAGGGGCGAAAGGGAGCTTCACGCTGATGACTACCCTCGTCAAAACTGCTGGGTGAAAAATTGCTAGTTGGGTTACTAGTCGAAGGGATACTCCCAGTAGGATTACCAACGGATACACTGGGTTCATCGAACCGGCGCTGTCTTGCTTCGGATAGCCCCCGTTTCGCCCAATTGGCAAGATCGCTTGCCGACTCATCGACAGCCAGGTTGATTTCATCTTCGCCAGCAGTTGAGAAATCAATGGGGGCTCCTGATCGTAGATCGGTGGCAAGAAATTTTGAGCGGAGCGTTCCAAGAAGCTGGCTGTAGAGTGGTCCTGACTCGGCGAAGCGGACTTCGAGTTTCATCGGATGGACGTTCACATCCACCAATGCTGGAGGCATGGTGAGCCGAAGAAAGCAGATTGGTTTGCGACCCGTCAATAGCAGCCCACGATACGCTTCGCCCAAGGCATGCTGGAGCGAACGATCGCGAATCGCTCGACCATTAAGCAGTAAGTATTGTAGTTTGGTGTGCGAACGGCTTTGGGTCGGGGCGGCAACGAATCCCTCGAGTTTCACAACACCCCCATCGGATCGTTCATCTTGGCTAGAAACGGGGATCAGTTCTTTGGCCAGTTCTTCTCCAAAAAGCATGGCAATGCGATTGCGCCATTCTAAGAAAAATTGTTTATTAACCATGTCGCTCGATTCGACATCGGCTGGTACTTCTTTAATGGCGGGTAAGTCGTGGAGGAGCCGACCATTGTGGGTGAGCGTAAAGTGAATCGTGGGGTGTGCCAACGCGACGCGGGTAAATGCCTCGGTTGCATGGGCGGCTTCCGTTTGAGCAGTCCGCAAAAATTTTTGGCGAACAGGCGTATTGTAAAAGAGATCGCGAACCTCGATCGTTGTGCCAACGGGGCAACCTGCCGGGGCTACCGGCTCTTCGGCTCCGCCGTTGACGATTAGTTCAGCCCCTTCGGCATCTGCTTCTCCTGCGAAAGAGCGTGGACGGCTTCGAATTGTCAATCGGCTTACTGAAGCGATTGAAGCGAGCGCTTCACCTCGGAACCCAAGCGTGCCGACTTCAAATAGTTCTTCGGCCGAAGTGATTTTGCTGGTCGCATGATTGGTTACTGCTAGCGGAAGTTCATCCGCAGGGATGCCTCGCCCGTTATCAACGACCCGAACAAGTTCAGCCCCTCCCTTTTCGAGCATTACATCAATGCGGTTTGCTCCGGAATCGACCGCATTCTCGATCAACTCTTTGACAACACTTGCAGGCCGCTCGACAACTTCGCCTGCCGCAATCTTGTTGACAACCAAGGAGGGGAGTGGCCGAATTGTCGGTCGTATTTGGTTGTCCAAGGAACCCTCCTCTGGTTCATGCTGAGAGCGATTTAATAGTAAGTCCGACCTGATTTTCCCGCGTTTATAGGGGAGAAGGGAGCGGGTGTTTGAACTACGGGAAGATCATTTCGCAGAGAATGCCGACCTTAGTTCAGCTCATATTCTTTGATCTTACGATAAAGGGTTCGTTCGCCAATGCCAAGCATGCCGGCTGCCTCTTCTCGGTTACCCCCGGTTACTTTAAGGGTTTCGGCAATGAACAACGCTTCGAGATCGGAAATGGGTTTGCCGACTAGGTCGGAAAGGGCCGACCCATTGGATGGTTCGCTTCCCTCGACGGAACCCATATGAAACTGTTCGGGTAAGTCATCAAGATCAAGTACGCCGTCGTAATCGACCACTACCATACTTTCGATCGCATTGCGAAGTTCGCGTACGTTGCCCGGCCAATCATAGGCGAGTAGCCGACGACGCGCTGCGGCTGATACCGATTTAATTTTCTTATGATGCCGTTTTGCATGCAGCTTGACAAAATGATCGACTAGTAGCGGAATATCTTCACGTCGCTCTGTCAGTCGGGGTAATCGAACCGTAACGACTTTAAGCCGATGATAAAGGTCTTCACGGAAAGTTCCATCAGCAATTGCATCTTCTAGGTTGCGGTTGGTTGCCGAAAGGATCCGAACATCGACCTTAATCGCCTCGTTAGCGCCAACGCGGGTAATCTCACCACTTTCTAGAACCCGGAGTAATTTGATTTGCGTTGGCAGTGGCATGTCGCCCACTTCGTCTAGCAGAAGGGTCCCGCCGTTGGCGTACTCAAACTTGCCAATGCGGTCGTGCGAGGCGTCGGTAAACGCCCCCTTGATGTGGCCGAAAAGTTCACTTTCAAGAATGTTTTCGCTCAGTGCACCACAGTTGAGGGCGACAAAGGGGCGTGCTTTGCGGGGGCTATTTTGATGGATTGCTTGGGCAACTAGTTCTTTACCGCAGCCTGTCTCTCCTTGGATCAGGACCGAGGCATCGGTCGGAGCAACTCGGCTGAGCCGTTCGATAACAGTTCGCATGGCATCACTGTTACCAACGACTCCTTCGAAGCCAAACTTTTCGTCGAGCCGTTTCCTCAACTCGGCATTCGCGCGGCGCAGGTGCTGACTGCGGCCTGCATTGTCAACAACGGCCCTAAGTTGAGCAAGATCGAGCGGCTTGAGCAAATAATTGAATGCACCACGGCGCATCGCCTCGACAGCCGACTCGACCGTACCGTGGCCGGTGACCAAAATCACTTCAGCATCGGGTAAGCGTTCTTTTGACTCGGCTAAGAGCTCGAGCCCGCCAATGCCCGGCATCACAAGATCTGTCACAACAATTTCGTAGGCCGATTGGTCAAGACGTTTGATCGCTTCTTCGCCACTATGTGCGACCGTGCATTCGTAACCAATTTTGCTCAGGCTTTCCGACATCGCGTCAGCATGGCCCTCATCGTTATCCACGACGAGAACTTTGATAGGCGGTCCGGCTGCTGCTTGATTTTTTTGTTTCGCCATAAAGAAATTATCGAAGGGAGGGCGTCAATGCGAAAGGGGGTAGCTTCAGAATCTAAGGAATAGGTTGCAATGCTAAGCTAACGATCGGCCAATCGAGCCACGGCAGGTAGCTCGATTGTGAATCGGGTCCCTTGCCCCAGTTCGCTAGCGACTGAAATAGTACCACCGTGGGCTTCGATGATTTTTGCGGTCGTCGGAAGACCGAGGCCACTACCGCCCGGTTTGGTACTGTAAAACGCTTCAAACATTTTGCTAGCCGTAAGATCGTCCATTCCGATGCCAGTATCGGTTAGGTAGATCGCTACACGATCGCCAAGCCCACGAGTTTGTACGATAAGTTGACCACCATCGGGCATCGCCTGCTTGGCATTTAGTAGCAAGTTAATCAAGGCCCCCCGTAGTGATTCGCGGTCGAGCTTCACTGTCGGCAAGTCGGCATCGAGATACGGCACGATTTCAATTCCGACCGCTTCGCATTCGGGCTCGAAAAAATCGAGTGCTTCGGCAATCTCTTGATTCAAATCACGGGGTACGAGTTCAATTCGACGGACTTTGGCGTAGTTTAGAAAATCGTTGAGCAAATCCTCAAGACGTTGGCATTCGCGTTGCACGGCCTCGACCCGTTTAGCGGCCCGCCGCTCTTCGGGGCTAATTGGCGTGCCATCTTCTTCGTCAGGCAACAAATCTTCGGCTAGCAATTGCATATTGAGCCGAATCGTCGAGAGCGGATTCTTAATCTCATGCGCAAGCCCCCCGGCGAGCCTAGCAATCTCGGCGTACTGGTCCATCAATCGTTGGACCGTCTCATTGGTGGTGGGGTTCTTTGGCATTGAGTCGAGAAACTTATTGTTACCTGCTAAATTAGGTCTTTATGGGCAGATACATGAGCAGACAGTCCGGCTGCAAATCGATGGAAGTCTAGTTCTGCAGATGGGCAAGAATACGCACCACTCGCCCCACCTTTTTCGGGAGTGAGGATTAAGCTAGCTCCGTCATAAAGCCTTTCACGAAGCAATTTTTCCAGGAAAATTTCATACCTTATTGAGTAAGAAGCCCCAACAAATTCGGGAAGAACAGCAAAGTGCGACTGTGTTACCCGTACAGGTTTCCTCGATTTTTCACAGTCCTCAAGTAAGAAGACATATCCAAGCCAAGGACGAATAGAAGGTTTTAATACTCCTTCTCGGTACGAAGCCCATAAATCAGAGGCACTACCAATTGCTTCTTCCATTCTGTTATTGCAATTATTGCCGAAAGATCCGACTTGAGCTTTGAATTCGATAATTGCAATGAGTTGATTGGTCGTGCTAACAACAATATCCCAGTCTTTTTCAGCACGAAAGAAACCAGGAACAGTTTTCTTCCCTCGCCAATAGACATTGGCTTCAGGAATGCCTGCCTCGGTTACTATTTCACGGCAGAGGTTAACGAAACCATTTAAATGCTTCCCGCCAGTTACGGCAGTTCGTTTTCCAGTATCACGTTTTCCAGTTGTTGCCCCTTGCCGTTTATCTTGGTTGCTTCGCGTCGTCCAAAAAATTTTTACAGCTTTTTGTATACGTTTGTCGAGGTGTTCAGATTTCACTTAACACCTCGGCTACTGTAAATAGGTCTTTTTCTTTTTTGATTCGTTTTACAGCCTTCTTTAAGTAGCCAGGGTCAATCTCGTAACCAATACTATTTCGACCACTTTTCATTGCGGCTATGGCTGTTGATCCGCTTCCCATAAAGGGGTCAAGAACGGTATCTCCCGCAAAGCTAAACATCTTTATGAGTCTTGAGGCCAATTCTATTGGATAGGGTGCAGGGTGATTTCTAGTCGATGCTCCTGTTAGTCCTGTCCAGATTTGTTGAAACCAAGTGCGATGATCAGTTTCAGAAATCAAACTTAAAACTCGAGTTGCTAAGGTTGGACTGCGATAACCTCCTGGCTTGCGTTCAAGGAGGATGAATTCAATGTCATTCTTGATAACCGCATTGGGTTCGTATGGCTTTCCTAAAAAGCCTCCCGAACTGCCTTCAGCCTCATAGGCTGCATTGGCTATTTTGTGCCATATAATTGGCGCTAAGTTGTCGTATCCCATAATTCGACATCTTTCTTGGATCGAAGCGTGCAGTGGTACGACAGTGTGTCTACCATTATTCTTACGACGTGATAAGCAGACGTCACCTACGACACAAACGAGTCTTCCGCCAGGCACCAATGAGTCGTAGCACTTTTGCCAAACACGATCGAGTTCAACAAGGAAACCTTCATAGTCTTCAAAATGCCCAAGTTGCCCAGGACTATCTTCATATCTTTTAAGGGTCCAATACGGTGGTGAGGTTACCACGAGGTGAACCGACTCGGGTTCAAGCGTCAGATTTCTAGCATCACCACAAAAAAGACGGTGTGCTGTCGGAAAAGATTGCAAGGCCTCAGATATTCGAGACATAGCAACAGGGTTTTTTGCTAAAGCGGGGAGTGCTGTTTGATGGTCATCGAATTCAAGGAGATCACTTGGGATTATATCTTCAGCCGTCATATTAGTGGGCTTAGTCAACATTTTTATTCATCCTCTAGCGATACCAACAATCAAATAACTATAGCTCTAAAGCATATGGACAAATGAATACGAGGACAACCTTGGAAAAGGTTAAGTATCTCGACACTAAACAAGCCGAGCCCCGTTGGCACGAGACTCGGCTTGTTCGTTATTTATCGCTTCGCTAAAAATCAAGCTTCGGCGGGGGCTTCTTCCGTTTCACCTTCGGCTTCGGCCATAGCGGCCTTGCGGCTTAGCTTCACTCGGTCTTGGTCATCGACGGCGATGACTTTGACTTCCATGATGTCGCCCACTTTGCAGATGTCGCCAACCGAGCCGACGTATTCGTTCGACATTTCGGAGATGTGGCACAAGCCATCTTTGCCAGGCAAGATCTCGACAAAGGCACCGAAGTCCTTGATGCTTGAAACCTTCCCCTTGTAAATGCGACCAACTTGCACGCTTGCCGTAAGGGCTTCGACCCTAGCAAGTCCTGCCATGGCAGTTTTTTCATCGGAGCCGGCGATCGTGATCACGCCACTTTCGTCAACGTCGATTTGAACACCGCAATCTTCTTGAATGCTGCGGATCGTTTTACCACCAGGACCAATTAGCAGGCCAATCTTTTCAGGATTGATCGACGTGCGGACCAAGCGAGGTGCCGACTCGGCGGTGGCTTCGCGCGGACGCTGAATCGTCGTGAGCATCGAACGAAGGATTTCGATCCGTGCATCTCGACTTTGCTTGAGCGTAGCGCGAATGATCTCTTCGCTAATGCCCATAATCTTCAGGTCAAGCTGAATGCCAGTGATGCTGATTTCAGCGCGACCTCCGGCCAGCAACG
>CAYGQU010000108.1:0-883 GCA_964352045.1 uncultured Planctomycetaceae bacterium | reverse complement strand
TCCATGTCGCCGATGTGATCTTCGTCGCCAAGGATGTCGGTCAACAAGGTCCAGTCTTCACCTTCCTTGACCAAACCGACCGAGATACCCGCCACGGGATTCGTGATAGGTACACCCGCCGACATGAGACCAAGCGTAGCAGCACAAACACTCGCCATCGAACTCGAACCGTTTGATTCAAGAATGTCGGAAATGACACGGATCGTGTAAGGGAATTTGTCGTGATCAGGCAAGATTGGGTTGACCGAACGCTCGGCCAACATGCCGTGCCCAATTTCGCGACGGCCAGGGCCACGAATCGGGCGGCATTCGCCGACCGAGAAACTGGGGAAGTTGTAATCAAGCATGAATCGCTTGCTGTACTCGTCGAACAGGCCATCGACCTTTTGCTCGTCACGACCTGTGCCGAGTGTAATCGTAACGAGTGATTGCGTTTCACCCCGTTGGAACATGGCCGAACCATGAACGCGTGGAAGTAAATCGACTTCCGAGTACAAAGCACGCAAGTCAGTAGGTCCACGACCATCAGGCCGTTTGCCTTCGAGGATCGTTTCGCGAATGACGATGCTCTCGAGCTCGTGCCATTCTTTCTTGAACGAAGCGATGGTGTAAGCACCTTCGGCGTCGGGATCGGGGATCAACGCTTCGAGTGCTTCCTTCTTGAGGGCACTGCAAGCTTCGGCACGGTCTTGCTTGCCGACCGTTTGCTTGGCAGCTTTTAGGCTGCCGTGATACTTTTCTTTGAGGACTTCGAGCAAACCATCCGATTCAGGCGATACGAAGGTCGAGGGAGCAGGAGCCACTTTGTTACGAAGTTCAACCTGCAAATCGCAAAGTTCGCCGATGTAGCGATGAGCTTCCATCAATGCGTCCACCATATCGT
>CAYGQU010000107.1:0-8316 GCA_964352045.1 uncultured Planctomycetaceae bacterium | reverse complement strand
CATCTATTTCGTTGACTACATCGATACGAAATGCTCTTGGAAATACTGCTCTGAATGCTACTAAATCGCCCGCAGAAAATGCACCACCACTACGAGCAGTTCCCCACATGATGGAGCCTGTATCAGCCGCAGTTGTGCCTGGGATATTTACCGCACTACTTTCTCTTCTTGCTTGCCAATTGGTATGACGAAATCCTACACAATGACCCAATTCATGGATAAGGATGTTATTGAGATAGAAGTCACGAATCGTCGATTCGTTCCAATCGAGAATCCAGACGCCCGGGTCTTCACGCCAACGGCCTCCATACATGCGAGTTTCGGTAATGACATTCGGTGCAGGAGGTGCGTAGAAGTACTCACTAAGCGATTCATCGAGTGGATAGAGATAAAGCGCGGGTCCCCATTGCATACCATAACAGGGCAAACTTTGTTTCTTGCGAGTCATCTGGCTTAGCTGGACGACCTCGAGGTCCCTTAAAAAACCCGCGGGTAAGTCGGCAAGTCGGCTACGAATCTCTTCAGGAGTCACAACGTGCCGATAACCGTCTCCTGGCTCTTGATAAAGAATCGAGTAGGTGTCGGCCCCTTCGGTTGGTTCATGCCAATCTTCAGGGGGCGAGAAGGGGAGCGCAAGATTGCGCATTGCCACACTTCTTCTCGATTTGGGAAGGTTGTTGATACTTTTGCGTGCTTTAGCAGCAAGATTTTGGCGACGTACCTGTCGCATTTGTGACTTGGTACGATAGTCACGACGACTCGATCGACTTGACATGGCGTTTTCCAATCATGGTGTAACAAGCCGAAGGCAAATTAACTACAATGGACTTCATATCCACTGGCCACCGACTCTGGCAGCTTGACTTCGTTCTACTTGCTTCAAACCTGGTTCGATGCATTACGGTGCAGGCTCATAAGGAGCTAATCGGGGAAGAGGAACTAAGCCACGCTTTCCCCTACTCAATGCTACGCAGCGATTGAACACCATGGCAATAAATTCCATAACCTGCTTTTGTATAAAGACTTATGCTTGACACGAAGCTGATTAATGGTTCGATTTAATTGCTCGATTCGGTCGCCAATCAGGCATCACGGCCACCCGCAAGCAGGTCTTCAAGGGCCAACTCCAGCCTGCTTAACGACTTAGATCAGACCCGATGTGAAGCTAGAACTATCAATTGTAAAACCAGTCCTGCAGAGGGGCATGTAATAATTTTTGGGGGCTTGGGTAAGTTTGGACGGATCGCGCTCGGGCGACTTACAAAACCACTCCATGGAGGGGTCAACCCAAGCTTAACAAACCCCTCCTTCGAGGGGTATTAACTAGACCTTTTCATGACGACACAAATAGGACTATTTGCCAAGCATTGGACACCAGGAGCAACCAAAACGCGGTTAGCGGATTCCATTGGCTCTGAATTAGCTGCGAATTGCTCGAAAGAGTTTTTGAAAACAACTCTGCGTAGGCTTTCAAACATAAGAGCATCGAGATTAAGTCACTTGCTCGCATTCGCACCTGCTGAAAAGCAGTCGGAATTCTTCGAGCTCCTTGTAGGACTTGCTTTCGAGTGGCAAGTTACTCCTCAAAGTGCGGGGGATTTGGGTGAAAAGATGACTAGGTACTTTGAGCAAGCATTTGCCTCGGGTCATGAAAGTGCCTTTCTTCTTGGCTCGGATAGCCCCGATTTTCCCATGCAGGCTGTCGAGACGGGACTGAATTGGCTTGATGAATCGTCAGTAAACCATCATGGCAAACTCGTCTTGGGTCCAGCTACCGATGGAGGTTACTGGTGCATTGGAGCGAAAGGTGTCGTACCCCCAATCTTTGAGCAGATGCCCTGGAGTCAACCCAATCTGTTGGAATGCACCCTCAAGCAGCTCGATCAACTTGGGTGGCATAACGGAACCGATTACTTGTTGCTCGACGAGTGGTATGATGTCGATACGATGGAGGATCTGCAATCGCTTCAATGCCGAATAAATAATGCCCGATTAAGGAAGACAGACCCCCTATTGCTACTGCATGATTGGATTGATAGATCGGTCTTCTCCTCTTAACAACCTATAACGATTGTTATCTGAACTGTGACTATGCTGACTTCCAATACGTCTGATTGCCTTGTCATTGGAGCGGGTGTCGTTGGGCTTTCGATTGCTTACCAACTAGCAACCGATGGCCTATCGGTTACCCTTCTTGAACGGAACAAAATCGGCAAAGAAGCCTCTTGGGCGGGCGCGGGGATGTTGCCTCCAGGCTCTTGGTATAGTGATCATCCAGCAATGGAACAGCTAGCGAAGCGTGCCGCCACGCTCTATCCACTATGGTCAGCATCGCTCAAAGAGCAAACAGGCATCGACAACGAGTATTGGGAATGTGGCAGTCGTTATTTGAAAACCGAGTCTTCAAGAACGTCGTATCAAGCGACTTTTGATCGTTGGCGTTCGCTTGGGATTGCCGTCAACGAAACTGCCGAGCATTATAAAATCCCTGGCGAAGCGCAGATTCGTAATCCTCGCCACCTTCAAGCATTAGCCCAAGCGTGCCAACTGCTAGGTGTGAGAATCGAACAAGCTTCTCCTGCCAAGTCGTTCACTTGGGATCAAGATAGAATCGTTGAAGTCCAAACAAATACGGAAATTTTCACTGCGAAGGAATTTATCGTTGCTGCCGGCTGTTGGTCACCAGCCTTAGCGAACCAGCTAGGAATGCGAATCCCAGGCCGACCGGTGCGCGGTCAAATGCTTTTACTAAAGCCAAGCACGCCAGGAGGAACCCCCGATAGAATTATTCACCGAGCCCCTTACTACTTGGTACCACGTCGCGATGGCTTGGTTTTGGTCGGTGCAACGGTTGAGCAAGTTGGCTTTGACCGACGAAACACTGACCAGGCATTCCAAGCGTTGCGTGAATTTGCTTGCGAAGTGCATCCTGCTTTGTCAGATAGCACGATTGAAGCTTTTTGGGCTGGCCTGCGCCCTGCGGGTGGTGATGAATTACCAACCATTGGCCGCGTCCATTCGACAGCCAACGCTTGGCTAGCCACGGGTCACTACCGCGCCGGCTTACAATTCTCGCCACCTACGGCAGAACTCATCAGCGCGATTATAAGGCAGAGTGAATTACCGATGGATGCGACCCCCTTCTCAGCTGATCGTTTCTCTGTTGCAAACAGAATGCCGCCCACCTTGGTGTAATTTTGCATGCAAGGTCAACCGCGTAGGCATTTCACTCCGACGCGTCATAGGTAAGGCCCATATCTAGCGGCAGACGATAAAAACGATGGTGGTCAGCCGCCATGTAGCTTCCGATTATATTCCTCCATTGCATCCCAGGCTTTTTGCATTTGCGGTGGCATTAAGTCATACGCCCAGGACCGACGTCTTCTTTTTCCATCCGCAAAAGTGAGGTTCTCAAGAAAGGAAACATTCAGAGCATTAGTTACCTCTGGATTACAATCTCGCCATATTCTCAGAAATGCCTTCGTTACTTGCCCCCAGGTCTTCCGGTCTCCATTAGTAATAACTTCTTGTGCCCAACGAGCAAATACAGCCATTTGTAAATGGAGCAGACCATCCCAAACTTCATCATGCATCTCTTCCTTTAGATGCGGAAACGTTGTACCTAAATATTCAATGGTCGTGATTTTGTCGTACATGGTCGCTAGCCCATAAATTCAAACTGGCAGGGCACTAGGCAGGCAGAACTGCTTATGAATACTGACAGAATAACAAAACCCAACTTTTTGCTAAGATGTGGCTGCGTGCGAAACTACTGCCAGAAACGTCGGTGCCTAATCTGCGTTCGGCTTCATCGCCTAACGCTACTTAGCGATTTCAAACTGACAATTAAGTCACTCCCGCTAGGTTCTCCACTTAATGCGACATCGATTGCCCAACAACCATCTCGTATTCATTATCTAATACTTGAAAACCTGAACCTTTCAGCACCAACCTGAGCGAGCAAAGTCAAACGTATCTGGACGCCTACCATCAGTCGACGCTATCCAAAGATTCCACGCTTATTAAACTTCTTGCGTGCCGCTTCGGCATCTTTCTCGATATCGAATAGCTTATCGAGTTTGGTGATTTTGAAGACTTCGGCTATCTCGGAAGTGATCGAACAAAGTTTGAGTTTTACTTTGTAACCTTGGCATTTCTTGTGGATCTTTACCAACTTGCCGAGCATTGAAGAGGACATAAACTGGACTTTAGCAAAGTCTATAATCACGCGCCCCTCGGATGACGCATCGATTGCTGTTAGTACTTCGGTTTCGACTTGTTCGATGCGAGCCTCATCAAGCAAGCGAGCATCATCGAATTGAATGAAGAGAATTCCATCACGTGTTGCGGTGCTGACCGACATTATCAAATCCTTGAGGTATTTGCGCTAATTTGATGCATTTAAGAAGTATCAACAGTTTATCAGAGTCGGGAAATGGTCAAAGCACTTTTGGCGTAATTCTTAGATAAGGACAAGAATCATGCGGACGATTTCGTTGTCGCACATTTCGTCGCAATCGAGCAACTGCTACAAGCACCGCCGCAGGCTCCTCCTTCTGCTTCCGAAGTGCCGCAGCCTGGACCGCAACCTTCGCTCAGGGCATCGGCAAATTGCTCGAATCGGGCTTCGGCGTTATAGGTCTTTGCTAACTCAGCAGTTAGTGCTTCTGCCAAATCGTCTGTCTCACCCAAAAAATAAAAGTAGAGGCCCTGGCCATCGAACAGGTGTTCGACATCTAGCAATACCGAAGTCGAACCATGCTCGGCAAGCAGGCAGGCACAAGCCTCGTAGGCGGCGTTTCGATTTTTGTCGAGCCGAGCAGCAAGCAACTCGTCGCTATCGGTCATTGCCCGCAATAGCTTACCATCATGTGCCTGTTTATTAATGGTATTATCGAGGCTGAGCACCTCGCCAATTTCTAGGCCACGGCTAGTTCGAAGAATAACCCGAGTGGTTGGCTTGAACGCGATCCCCTCCATCGACTGGAAGCGACCGATTTGGCCCATGGCTCCGACACGAACGAAATGGATCACGGCAAAAAACTCAATGGGGACAACACTTTGGCGATAAGGAACCGGAAGCCATATAGGGACACCTGAGGCTGGATTACTGTATTCTGACTGATTCCTCCATGCCTTGCCTAGGCGGTTTTGCGATGATCTGCCATATATTATGCTTTTCATAACCTAGGCGGTACTTGCCATAGCCTAGCGTGGCTCGCGATAATGGTTAATTCAAGATTTAACACAAAAGCTTTCCCCTGCCGGGTTATTACGACGGTGGGGGGAGTAAAACCTAGTTAACGGCACAAAGATCGCGCATGACAGGACCAACCACCGCCTCAGATTCTCAAACGAACGGCACATCAACGCTTTTGGAGACTAGTTACAATTGGTCTGCTATGGCCGATCGAGTTCTTGCTGGCGAACAACTTACAACAAAAGAAGCACACCAAGTGCTTGCTTGTCCCGATGATGAACTATTAGCCTTGCTTGATGCGACGTTTCGGGTGCGTCGGCACTACTTTGGCAAACGGGTCCAACTTTACTTTTTAATGAATGCCAAGAGTGGTCTTTGCCCTGAAGACTGTTCCTATTGCTCGCAATCGAAAATCTCAGACGCTGAGATTCCTAAGTACAACTTACTAAGTCGTGATAAGCTGATGGAAGGAGCTCGTCTTGCTGCGGAACGAGAAGCTTGCACTTATTGTATTGTGATCTCGGCCCGAGGCCCAAGTGAGCGGGAAATTAAAGCGGTCGAGACGATCGTCCCTGAGATCAAAGCAAAATATGGCTTGAAGATTTGCGCCTGCCTCGGCTTATTGGACCAAGATCAAGCAGACCGTCTTAGCGCCTGCGGTGTTGATCGGGTGAACCACAATCTAAATACGAGCGAAAACTACTATAAACAGATCTGCTCGACCCACACCCATGGAGACCGTGTTGACACGCTCAAAGCGGTTAAAAATGCGGGAATGGAGGCTTGCTCTGGCGGAATTGTTGGCATGGGAGAGCAACCCTCGGACGTCGTCGAAATGGCAATCCAACTGCGTGACTTGGGCGTCCACTCAATCCCGGTGAATTTTCTTAATTCGATCGAAGGAACACCGCTTGAGGGAAACAAAGATCTTAACGCCCGCTATTGCCTCAAGGTGCTAGCGATGTTCCGCCTATTAAACCCTGACCGTGAGATTCGTATCGCAGGGGGACGTGAACTGCACCTGCGTCATCTTCAAGCGATGGGGCTCTACGCTGCTAACTCAGTCTTTGTGGGCGATTACCTCACCACCGAGGGCCAAGCACCGCAAGAAGATTACGAGCTAATCGAAGACCTTGGCTTTGAGGTCGTTCTGAAAGAAGAAGCCGCGACTTGCTAGCAAGGCATGCAGGCTTGGCCGTAAACCCGCCAAAGAGGCTTCGCCCACTATGCGTATACCACCCATTCTTCGCGATGCGTATTTTCGTTCTATTTACCTTAATCATCAGCCCGCGATTGGTCGATAGCCTACACAGGTAGAGATATAACCCGGCAAGGGATGTATCCATTCACAGGGCGCTAGCAGCGCTAGCCTTACTTACACGACCAAGGAACGCAAGGACGCGGACCATGCATTGCTATCAAAAATGGATTGCCGTTGCTGTTTGTTTCGTGGCGACTACCGCCACTGCCCAGCAGAGTTCGAGCCGATCAACGCTTGCCGATCGGCTTGAATCCCTTCGTAACGGTTGGGGAACATCAACCGCTACAAGCAGCCCGGCCGAAAAACGAGTTGCCACCGAACCATCCGCTCTGCCTATCCCACAGGCGGAAGAGCAAGAGTTTGTTACCTCCTCAGCAACAGCAACTCAATCTGTAATGCAATCGAAAGAAGTCATTAAGGATGGACAAATCCCCCGGATCGATCCCCGCGATCTTTTGCCTGAAAATTGGCGAACCTCTACGACGGCAACAAGAAGCAATAGCAAGACGCTAGGACAAGCAAACGGCTCAGCCCGTGCTCGGATGCTCCGCGATGCTCGCAACGAACAAGGCTCTGATACAGGCATCCGACCTACTGCCCCCCGTGCAGGGAGTGTCCTTTCTTCGCAAGAAGCAAACGGTCCTGTTTCAATCGAAGCAAGCCATCCTAATCGCTCAGGAGTTCTGACATTAACCCCTTCGCAGCCTGTTTTCAAATCGGCTAAGCCTCGTAGCTCATGGGCCACTTCGGCACTCTCACGCTCAATTGCGGCTGAGGTTGCTAATAGCATGGAACCCGAAACCACGAGCCCGATAAATGAAAAGTTAGTTGCTGAAGAAACGACCATGCCAGGAGAGCCAGCAGTTGAAGAAGATAGCGTTGCCGTTGCAAAGGTTGATTCTGTAACAACCAGTGACATCTTCGATACGAAAGAAGAAGCGATTGATCTCGTACCAACAACCCAAGAAACTGCCATCATAGCGACCGAAGCAAAACCGCTAACGAAACTACCTTTTGCAATAGGTGGTGGTGAGGTTATCTCGTCGAGCAAGACAACGATCACACCAGCAATTGAAGCAATAACTCCGCTTAAAACGACATCAACTGATAGCAATGATTCGGACCAATTGCTGCTTACCCAAAAGATGCCCGTGATTGTTTATCAAGTTGCTGGTCCACGTAAAATGGTTGTGGGTCGGGAAGCAACCTACCGCGTCACGCTCGACAACCGAGGTGATGCTGCTGCTGATCAACTCGATGCTAAAATTAGCGTTCCTGGTTGGGCTGAAATCGTTGGCTCGAATGCAACGCTTGGTAATGTCAATTACGAAACAGTCTCCGAACAGCCACGTGAAATTTTCTGGAAGATCTCACGCCTAGCAGGCAGCCAAAAAGCAACACTCGACCTGCGACTCGTACCTCGGGCAGGGCGTCCTATCGAGCTCGGCGTTCAATGGTCACATCGTCCGGTTGGTACTCAGACCATGGTCGAAGTACAAGAACCGAAGCTTTCCATGACCCTCACGGGCCCCGAAGAAGTCCTCTACGGCAAGCCTCAAACTTTTCAATTGACGATTAGTAACCCGGGAACGGGGATAGCCGAAAAGGTTGCCTTGCATCTTACGCCACCCGGAGGGGATGCCTCGAAAACGATAACGCATGACTTCGGTCAACTAGCCGCTGGCGAAAGCCGATCGGTTGAAATCGAGCTAACGGCCCGAGAAGCGGGGCAACTTATGGTCAACGCATCAGCAACCGCCACTGGGAATCTGACAGCGAATGCCTCGAAAGAAATCCTGTGTCGTCAGGCGGAACTTGCTGTCGATTGGCGTGGACCAAGCGAACGCTATACGGG
>CAYGQU010000106.1:0-8418 GCA_964352045.1 uncultured Planctomycetaceae bacterium | reverse complement strand
CAATAGTAGTTGTCACTGCCGTAACTACCGCAGGCGCAACTTCGGTAGCAGCGTCAGCTATGATAGTGGTTCTACGCTCTGGACCACCCTCTGAGCCTTCCTTTTCCCAATCAGCTAGATGTTGATAAATATTCTCGGAGACGATGATTCCCATATCAACCATCGTTCCAATTGCAATGGCAATCCCCGCAAGCGACATGATGTTCGCATCTACTCCAAAAGTCTTCATCGCAACGAAAGCCATTAAGACGGCAATTGGAAGCGTTGATGCCACGATGAGACTGCTACGAATATGCAGTAAGAAGAGTAAAATAACGACCGCCGTGATGATCACCTCATCACGAAGAGCTAACGTGAGTGTTCCTACTGTCTCATCAATGAGTCCTGAGCGATCATAGACCGCTTTTATACTGACTCCATCAAGAGAGTGGGTTAGTTGTTCGATGCGATCTTTTACGCGGTCAATTACCGCTAAAGGATTCTCTCCGTAACGCATAACGACTACACCACCAACCGCTTCGCCACCGTTGTAATCAAGAGCACCGCGACGGAAATCGGGTCCCAGCTGTACACTCGCCAAGTCACGAATACGAAGCGGCACACCGTCTCGTTGCTCAATAACAGTCTCTTCAATATCACGAATTGCTTTTGTCGTATCGCCACCAGTACCCAAAAAACCTTTACCTCGTACGATGAACTCCATGCCAGAGGACTCCATCGTTTTTGCACCAACATCAACATTGGACCCTTTGACCGCCATCATTACACGGTCAAGAGGTACGTTGTGAAATCTCAATTTGTCGGGATCGACTTCAATTTGATACTGACGAACGTAACCACCTATCGAAGCTACTTCACTTACTCCTTCTACTGCTTGTAATTCATACTTAACGACAAAGTCTTGTAGTGAACGAAGCTCCGCAAGGCTTCTGCCTTCCTTGGGAGGTACCAACACATAATAGAAAACTTGTCCCAATCCTGTCGCATCAGGTCCAAGTTGTGGAGTAACTCCCTCAGGAAGTTGTCCTACTGCAGAACCAAGTTGCTCAGAAACACGACTGCGTGCCCAATAGAAATCAATACTATCTTTGAATGTCACCTGTACAAACGAGTAACCAAACATGCTTTTTCCACGAACGCTTTCAGCACCCGGCACAGCCATAAGTGAAACGCTTAAAGGATAAGTAACTTGGTCTTCAATGTCCTTTGGAGAACGTCCTGGCCAAGGTGTTAGCACAATGACTTGGTTTTCACCAATGTTTGGGATCGCATCAATTGGTACTGTCTTGTAGCTGTACCATCCATATATCCCCAAACCGATGGCAAGCAGAACAACAAGCAGTGATTCTTTGACGCAGAATTGAACAAGTTTAGTGAGCATGTTGGCCCCCTTCGGATTGTGAAGGAGTTGCCCCAGCCGCTCGACCAGGGTCCATTAAGGAGGGTTTTCCACCAAGTTGCATCTGAGAATCAATGAGGAAGTTTCCATCCGTAGCGACGGATTCACCAAGAGATACTCCATCAAGAATCACAGCCTCGCTATCAGTCATCGATCCAAGCGTAACTTCTCGTATCTCAAATATGCCTGGCTCTTTTTCAACATAAACCACTGAATTATCACCGGCCATGAGAACTGCGCTGCGTGGAATGTTAAGGACTCCTTGGTTAAGAAGCGGCTTATCAACAAATCCCAAGTCTCTAGTGGGCACCAGATCCTTGCCGCATATTGGACAGAATCCTGCCTGAGAGCGAATGATCTGTGGGTGCATAAGGCTAATCCACTTACCAGCAAGTGAGGGATCATAAACTTCATCTCTTGCTATCGCTGGAACACGAATCGTAGCTGTTGCGTAATCTCCCGGTTTGAGGCGCCCGTCGAAATTTGTCATTTCGACTCGTACTGATACGGTGCGAGTTTTCTTATTTACCATAGGATCAATAAAAGCCACTCGACCTGTATAGACTTCACCAGGAAGTGACTGCAGCTCGGCTTCGACTTGCTGACCAAATTTAACGGCAGCTGCATCGCTTGGATAAAGGTCGAGCATCAGCCATACCGTAGTGAGATCAACTACACGGTAGATGGGCTCGCCCGTCTTAACGTAATCTCCTTCCACCTTGTGCTTGGCAATCACCGTGCCGCCAATAGGAGAAGAGATTTGCAAGCGTTTTTGTGCTTGACCAGAACTCTTCAAGTCTTGAATTTGAGCGGCAGACAGCCCTAGTTCATTTAAATTATCAAGAGCAATATCGCTTAAACGGTCATTACCCCCGGATAGAGCATTGAGGGCAGGCGTTTGCAAGCTCGATAAATATTCAACCTGAGCTGAATACAGACTAGGACTGTAAAGAACCGCTAACGAATCTCCCTTGGCTACTTCAATACCGACAAACTCTGCATACAATTCTTCAATACGTCCATCCACGTAAGCAGCAATCGTTGCCACTCGTTGCTCGTCATAGTCGATCTCACCAATGGTTCTCACAGTTCGGTAGACTTCTGACTCAACAACTTTTGCTGTTCTAATTCCTAGGATGCGTCGAGCGGCAGAATCAATTGATACGGAACGTTCATCACCCCCGGATCCACTATCAGCTTTTACTAGATCCATCGCACAGACTGGGCACTTGCCACCTTCACTTTGTGCTGGGGTACACATCATGGGACAGATGTAGCGTTCTTCGGTAGCAACAGGCGATTTAGCCTTAATCTTGTCGTTTGAAGATGATTCCATTGCTACGAGCGTCATGCTACATATTGGACACTTACCAGGCTCGCTTTGACGTATGTCAGGGTGCATTGGACAGGTGTATTCCAGAACATCATTGTGTTCACTGTGGTTCATTTCAGACATTGCAGCAGAGTCTCCGTCCGAAGAACGTAGCCAGCCTATACGCTGAGCTACACCAACAAGCACAAGGCAAACCATCAATGTTGCAACGGTTGCAAAGCACTGGAAACCAATGCGCAGCAGCCATTGTTTACCAAGACCTGTCGACCTTAGTCCGTTAGGGTTTGATTCAGAATTTGATGTCGAACCACTTGGTACAGAATCAGAGTTATTTGTATTCATAGGACTTTACCATTGAATCCCTAGGCAAGATCTTTAGCTCTTGGCGTATTAGCCTTCATGTCAAGCAAGGACATATTTTCCTTGCGCAAAAAAAAGCAATTTGAGAGATCTAGCAACGCATGCGAACGTGAAATTGTCACGCCAAAATTGATTGCTAAAAGAGTTTGGTGTAGCTAGCAAAGGCTAGCTACAAGCGCAACGGTAGCGCAAGACTTTAGATACGCCAGATACAGAGAAACTGCTGTGATTCTAATGACGAGACAAAACGTAGTTCTGGCCAAGCACTTGCTGACCAAGTAACTGCTTCGACTTCTGACGTAATAGGAGAACTAAAGTAGGTGGACGTCAGCTTAAGAATCTGCTGCACGTCACTTCGAGTCTGATGAGGGATTATTGGGGGGGTATCTAGACTACAGAAGCAAGCGCCAACTCCTTCTGATTTAGTCTCGGCGCTAGATAAATCGGATGCCGTGCTCTTGCCGCAACAGCTCTTGTTTCGGGGTGACTTTACGTCATTCTTGGACAGACTACTCTCCTTTGAGCAACAGCCACATCGTTCCCCTTTGTTTTCAACATCGCAGCGACCACAACCTTTGCACTTCGTAGCGGTGCTAGCAGAAGGCTGGCATGCCGAAGCCAAAGGCATAGCAAAACCACTATGCGAAAGCAACAATGCTACGGTAACGCAAAGTTTAACGGCTGAACGGATTGATTGGGACTTCAGCATTATCTTAGTCGATAGATAAACAGAACGGATACCACCTAGGGGTATTATCGCTTCCGTGCGATAAAAAATCAAGGCGAGTTCACAAAGCTGTTTTTCAATTCGGAAAAGTAGGCGGATTGTTAGTTCGATCTGGGGAATTATGGCAAGGATGCTATTAAATAAAGCAAAAAAAGTTTGGGGATTTATAGCTCTAGCAAGCTGTCTTTTTATGGTGGGTTGCCAATTGCCTGGTACTACCAATGCTTCGCGTTCAGCAGCCATCCAATTTTTACCTAGCCCTGCTCCTGACATTAAGCCAACGCCAGGTGCCACTGCTGAAGAAACAATTACGTTGACGCAGCACAGCGAAAACATCCCAGAGGTTTATGAAAATGAAACCCTAGGATCTCCAGAACTCGTTGCACCGCGGCTAGATCGCCATCCTGTTGAATACTACGTTGAAACGGCTCTATCCGCTCACCCCCGTATCCGTGCAGCAAGATCAAGAGTCTATGCGGCATCCAACCGAGCGCCTCAAGTTCGCTCGTTAGATGACCCAATACTCACAAACAGCTTCTACCCAATCTCTGATCAAGCACTGCAAACTGCCGCAGGACGTGCTGGGAATACTTTATCTCTTACTCAGAAATATCCTTGGCCTGAAAAGCGATGGGCTAAAGAAGCAATTGCAAATCGTGAGGCGCAAATTGCTGCTGCCAAGCTCAAACAAGTAGAACTAGAAATTGAAGAAACGGTTCGTCTTGCTTACTATGAGCTTTGGTTTTCTGATCAGGCAATTCGCATAACCGAAGAGAATCGGCAAATTGCCGCCGAACTGATAAAGCTTGCTGAAGCACGTAACGCCGCTGGTGGAAGCCAACAAGATGTGCTCCGCGCTCAATTGCAACTTGACTCTCTTGATGACCGGCTGATTTCCATACGGCGTCAAAAAGGACTTGCTCAAGCCGACATGGCAGCTCTTATCGGTAGACCCGAGCTACGTGGAATCGAACCAACCGTCGAGGTTGATGTTGAACAAGTTCCTGAACAAATCGAAGCACTCCTTGCCGTCGCAATGGATTGCAATCCTGAAATTCGTGAGCGACAGTGGGCAGTATCCCGTGACAGACAGAAGCAGAAACTTGCTTGCCTGCAGAAATACCCCGACTTCACCTTCGGTGCTGGCTGGCAAACGATCACTGAATCAGATGCCTTGGCTGCCGCAGCCAATGGCCACGATAACGTCAACTTCGTGGTCGGTCTTACTCTTCCCATATGGCGAGATAAAATCAACGCAGGAATTCGCGAAGCCTCAGCAGAAATCACTGCTTCATCCCGTGAGTTCAATGATACCCGCGATGATACCTATAGGCAGATACGCCGATTTAGTGAGCAGGCTAGTGCCGCAGATGAGCAACTAAGGCTTTATAACGATCGTATCTTGCCAAGAGCAAAACGAGCCTTACAACTTGCTTCTGCTGATTACCGAGGGAAGCTAGTTGACTTTGGCGAGGTAGCCGATGGATTTACAGAAGTCTTAATGTTTGAACTACAAGTTGCACGCAACACAGCAACGCTTGCTGGGGCTCTTGCTCAGATGGATCGAGCTGTTGGATGTGAAGTAGCTGTCGATGGACAGTAAAAGCATACCGAGGGATTCATAATTTCATGCGAGTAAATCTAGGGGCGAGTTTTTGACCGTGCAGATCCGCGTCTAATGAAGTACTTTCGTGTTGACTATTTACGGAGTATGTTCGTGACGCAAGTCGAATCGTCTGGAAGACATGCATGCAATCCCAGTATACTTATCTATTCCTTCAATTCAGTGATCGCCTAAGTTTGATTCTTTACATAGGCAAATCTCTGAAACTAGATCCTAGAATATAATTGTTCTTTACCAACCCACCAACCTAGGCTTCTCATACAAAGCATAACTGCAAGCAGTGTGTTCTGGATTGCGTGATCACAGAAGTCGACGCTCCAGCAACTCATAGTGGCTTTGAACATGTCAAAAGAAATGTCTCGTTGTCTGCCCACACCCCAGCTTGATGGGCAGACCGATTCCATCCATCCTATGTGATCAAATGGTCAACAAGTGCGGAACTGATTCGTGTACACCATGACTAGCGATTAATACATATTGCTCAAGAATCGCTTTATCCTAAGTTATAGTTAGTAAACGACTTAAGCCGTCAGTATCACACGAATACTTGCTAGCTTAGGACCTTATAAGTAAGTGATTAACCAGAATAACAAATGGATTGATTTGTCATCCCCTCCCAAATCACCTAAACTATTTGGTTATGCTTGCCCGATAAATTGATTACCAGCGTTAAGATCGTACTGTTCGTTATTAAGAGCCGTAATTATGTTCTGTCACTACAGCAACACGAAGCGAGGAGTAGCCCTGCTTGGGGTGTTACTTGCGTTGTTGTCGAGCATGGAGGGTTCGCATTTAATCTGTCAACTGGGAGTTTGCTCGGTTTCTTCCGCAGAGAAAGCTTGCGATCAACACGGCGAAGCTGCTGCTGGAACTTGTTCGCAATCCCACGGATGTGCGACCACTAGTTACACGTCTGCTTCAACTCAGCAGGTGTGCGACACAAAGAGCCATCCCGTTGGTTGTCATCAAAAAGGTTCTTGTCCTTGCCCTCCGGCTTGCTGGTGCCAGCAGGCACCTCAGCCCTTGGAGTTGCCCAAGGATTCCGGCGTAACCGCCGAAATCTTGTTGCTTTCACTGTCTTTTAGCAATACGTCGGTTGCATTGGGTGCTGGCCCTGCTGCAAAGCCTGGATTTTATTACTTATCCGACGACTCACTGCACGTTACGTCTACCGAACGCTGCGCTCGGCTATGCCGATTTTTGATTTGATTTCTTTACTGCAAGCCTTCTGCTTGCAGGTGACGTTCCCTTGAGTTGAGGCGGCTAGCCCAACTTATCTTATTGGGAACCAGTCCGTTCCACTTTTAGGTCGGTCCTTATTGCGCAATTGCGTGCGCAGTGCGAGGGAGCTACTCCACTAAATTCTGAACCGAGAAGGAGAAAAGTATGCGCATGAAGTGCAATTTCCTGTTTGTTGGCGTTATGTCCCTGTTTGCCTGCATGGCAACCTCAGCTTTCGCCGCAGTCCCTGTCCACCAAGTGCAAATTGTTGCCGAGGACATGTGCTGCCAAGGCTGTGCCCGCAAGGTGTCAGGTCAGCTGTACGCTGCTCGTGGTGTCAAGGAAGTAGGTGTCGATATGAAGACACGCACGGTTACCGTTTCGTTACCTGAGTCAAAGGGCGCCACGCTTGGTCAGCTGTGGAACGCCGTCGAACGTGGCGATGGGAATCCAAAGCAACTTGTTACCGCTGAAGCGACCTACACGCTCGCTCGACCTGACCAAGATGCGAACCCTCGGCAAACTGTGGGTGTGGCAGCACCCCTCACTGTTGCAATCGACAATCTACACTGCCAGGGGTGTGCTAATAAAATCGCAGCGCAACTCTACACCATCAAGGGTGTGACCCATGTCAGTGTGGATATGCAGAAGGGGACGTTAATGGTTGAAACTCTGCGAGACGTTCAGATTTCACCTTGGGCGGCGATCGACGCCGTCTCCAAAGCGAAGGAACGGCCACTGGCTGTTCTCGGAAGCCATGGTCAACTTACCATCGAATGGGCGACTAAGACCAAGCCAAAAAATCATCAACAAGCACAGCAACCTAACTTGGGAGGTATCCAACGATGAAAGTCGTCCATACTACATTAGTCTTTTGCTTATTAGCAATCTTAACAGCTGTTGGCTGTGGTAAGGCCGCTAATTCCGCGACGAACACGACAACTACGGCGGCAGTCATTGATGCGAGTCAATACCAGCTCGCCGAAGAACCCGATGACGCGGTAGGAGTGATCGCCGCTCGTGAGTCTACCGAAGACGGCGAGGAATTGGTGCTCGTTGGTCGTGTCGGTGGCTCTGCCAAACCCTGGATTGATGGTCGAGCTGCCTTCACGTTACTTGATGCCTCCATGTCCGTTGTCGCCGAGGGGGCAGACTCCGGTGATAACGAGATGTGCTTAGGTGACTGCTGTGCCATCGACCGTCAAAATAGCACGACACTAGTTAAGGTCGTTGATGAGCAAGGTAAACTTGTGCTGGTTGACTCACGAGAGCTGCTTGGGCTGAAAGAAGCTGACATGGTAGTCGTAAAAGGAACAGCTAAAAAAGATAAAACTGGCAACTTTGTGATGCTCGCCAGGGGCGTCTTCATTCGTAATTAGATAGTGCTGCAATATGCGTTGCCATAATTGGCAGTCAAGAACGACGTAAACGGAGAAACGAACTATGCTTGGTCAGAAATTACTTCCTTGGGATTACGGAGTACGGAACTTGTTCCGCCGTCCTTCTCGAAGCGCCCTAACGCTGGGTGGTTTAACCATAGTCGTCCTGTTGGTACTGGTGGTCGTTAGCTTCATCCGAGGCCTCGAAAAATCTCTTGCTTCTACAGGCAATCCAAACGTAGTTCTAGTCTATGCGCTATCCTCGGGAGCCGACATTGAGAACTCGTCCATTCCTGGAAGAACGCCAGCGTTGCTTTCGGCAAGTGTGGATGGTGTTCGTCGGCAGCATGGCGTCGAATACGTTTCACCAGAACT
>CAYGQU010000105.1:0-8430 GCA_964352045.1 uncultured Planctomycetaceae bacterium | reverse complement strand
CACCGAGCAAGGCGACCGGTACGAGTTCACGAATCCAGCCCCTTCGGATTGCCTGTCGATTCCAACCAATTGCCCCCAACAGGCCCACTTCGGACGAGCGAGATTCAATTGCTAGGCGAACAAGCAGCGAAATTAGAAGCGTCGAAGCGGCAATAAGAAACATACTAAAAAGTAAAAACTGCACATCAAACGGTGTACTGCCACTCGACGCTGCAAGCCCTTGCTTGCGAATCGGCTGGGAGGCAAAGCCTAACTCGCTAGGATCAAGCTTGGCCAAAATTGATGCTTCGATTGCCTGTTTTTCTCTGACATCGTTAAGACGCAGTAGACTGACCGATCCCCAACGAGTTCCCCATAGCCGACGCGCAAGCGATTCGTTGACAAATGCCTTAGGCGTTGTTGTCCGTTCGTCCCAATAAGTTTCATCCTGAGGTCGAATTCTTTCGACCAACTCAAAGGGTAAATCCCAATCGCCAATGGTTTCTGCATCGCTAACCCCTTCAAGTCGAGGAGATAAACGTGGATCGGCTGCGGCAGTTGGTTGCGATTCAATCTCCAACTCGACGATTCGGGACAACCGAAGCGACAGCGGTTTGGCGTCAGCAAGCACTCCGTGGGTACTCTCGGGCTCATAATAGGTAATCTGCACAAGGTCGCCAACTTCGGCTTGCAGTTCATCGGCAGCCCAACGGTTGAGCACCACTTGATCCTTAGCAATCGGTCCGACACCTGATAGCCGATCGACTCCCGAAATCGTCGAGTAAGGTATCGACTGATCATCAACACGGATCGTATTGGCAAGATAAGTGACGACGGGCGTTATCTGCTGCTCGTTAAAAGCTTGTTCTACTGCCACGACAACTTGATCAGGTAGCACCAAAGATTTTGATTCGAGCTGCCAAATCCTCGGCATTGCCGGTTCGTTTTGTCGCTCGGCGATTTCATCGATCGATAAACCGTAGTCAGCAAGTTTAGGGTTAATTTTTACTGGAGAGTGGTTGGTCCTTTTATCAACCACCAGCAGATTTGCCATCGGCTGTTCAAACTCAAGTAGCCGATTGATTAACCTGAGAGAAACAAAGGCATTGCGTGGTGCTTGTTGTGAAGGAGCGATACCAAAACGTGCCAACCCTTTGGCAGGCAAAATGGCGGAAACAGCTATTCGGTATGAGCGTGTCGTGTCGATGCGCTCGCCCAAGGTGCTGTCGGCAGGGAGTGGCTCGTAGGCTGGAAATCGAAGAACGACTTCGTCTCCTACTTCAACTCTCAGGTCCTCCGCAAGGGCAGGCGTTAACATCACACTATTCACTTCTTCAAGGTTCACTTGATCTTCAAGGTAGGTTTGATCAGGTTCAAACTCCCAAAAACGGCGATCGACGCCATAGAGCGTTACGCGATTTGCTCGTAGTGTTTTTTGATCGACCTGACGACTGATTGAACTAGGAACCATCCACAAGGGGGCAACCGATATCGGTGTACCATCTATTACATTCTCTTCCGCTAGCTCAGTAGCCAAGGCGGCACGAAATGGTTGGTTTGGGACATAGATCGTGTCGATTGTGCCAAGTCGTTCGAGCGTTAGCTCACGCAAACTGCCACGCACCGAATCGCCGACAATTAGCGCACCAATTAAGACAGCCGTCGCAACGGCTACGCCTGCTAAGATCGCCAAATGCGACCGACGGTAGTGCCAAAAACTATGGAACGCTAAATGACGAAGATTCATACAATCGAAGGTGATGACAAAATGGCTCAGAGAGTCTTTATTGATCGTAACCTTTGCACTAGCCGACTGCGAAGGGGGCAGAGAGCAAAGGGCAATGAAAAACCCCTTCGACCAATGGGTGATCGAAGGGGCGCGTTAAATTCTTAGTGACCTTGTTTATATGCTGTGCTTATTTACCGCAGCTGCAGTCTTCGCAGCTACAATCTTCGCACTCACAACCTTCACTGCAACAAGCTTTGTCAGAGCAGCAAGATGAGGCACACTGACAATCTTCGCATTCGCAAGATTCTCCGCAGCAGCAAGGTGCATCAGCTTGCGTTGGATTCGTTGAACCCGACTCAAAACTGCTAAAACCAACTGTCGCAGCAACCAACAAAGCAAGAATTCCGATACTTTTAATCATGATCATCTCCTAAAGAAACCGTTCCAAAGATCTTTATCAAAAATGAAACGGCGGTGTGAAAAATAGTAAAACTATAAAGAGCGTTAGTCACGCGATCTTCATAGTCTCCACACACAGAGGAGCGATTGGAGAGTAGGCGGACGGGCATGCCATTCGACTAAATCTCGAAGGGCTAACTTTTGTAGGGTTTCAAAATGGGATGCGAGCGTGGGGGAGGGGGCAGGTGCATGTGCAACTAGCTCACCTACACGAAGCTCGTCGATGGTTGACGTACGTGGTTCGGGCACTCTATTGCTTGGGCACCCATCGCAACGGCAACCCTCACCGCCAGAAGTTTGGCAACTCGAAGACGGTGACTCGCAACAAGAGGCTTTTTCGATTGCCTTAGAATGACAACATCCGCATGCCGGTGTTTGGGATTCGATACCTGCAATTGGATTTGCAATGGCCGACTCGATACTTTCCTTTTCACAGTTACAGGCATGCGTCAACGACAAAGGAAGTGCCAAACTGATTACAACAACTAAGGTAAACAGCTGGCGCAGCCTTAGCACAGAAAGCTTGCCTCGGCCGATAAATTGCTGGCTGTGTGTCATAATAGCCTTGCTACGCAAGTAGATAAACGAAGGTTCAGGTCATTCTTTCCTACGCATGGATTCTTCCAAAACAAGGGAACAACATGCAATAGCAATCACAGCCAACTCGACAAAGACGCATAAATCAGACGTATTCGATTGCTTTGTCCGAGATATCTTTGCGGCACCAGGCACCTTGCCAGCGGATTTGCTTTACTGCTTTGTATGCTTGCAACTTTGCTGCTGGCACCGAACTGCCAATTGCCGTAACGCCTAGCACGCGGCCACCTGTGTTGACGGTCGCCCCATCTATGCGTGCGGTGCCAGCGTGAAAGACTTTTACATCTTCCAGTTTCGCTGCTTCGTCAAGTCCGCGGATAAGGTGCCCCTTTTCATAGACTCCTGGATAACCCTCCGAAGCCATGACGACACATACCGCTGGTCGCGGATCCCAAACGGGGGGGTCGATTTCATCGAGTCGGCCATCAGCCGTCGCTTCAAGAATATCGAGTAAATCACTTTTGAGCCGCATCAGCACGGGCTGGCATTCGGGATCACCGAATCGAACGTTGTATTCTAGTACCCGAGGCCCTTGCTTTGTAACCATAAGTCCAGCATAGAGAACGCCACGAAAAGGTCGTCGTCCGCGTTTCATGTGGTGCACTGTGGGAACAAGTACAGTCTCTTCGATTTTCTCGATAAACGCATCGTCAACCAACGGGGTAGGGGAGTAAGCGCCCATGCCGCCTGTGTTCGGTCCACGATCGTCATCGTAAGCCGGTTTATGATCTTGGGCCGATGGTAAAGTAAGGATCGAACGGCCATCGGTGATCGCTAAGATGCTGACTTCATGGCCGACGAGCCTTTCTTCGATTAACAAACGATTGCCAGCCACACCGAATTCTTTTTGCCCGGCAATTCGATCGACCGCCGCCAGGGCCTCGGCTCGGTTCGAGCAGACAATTACCCCTTTACCAGCAGCAAGACCATCCGCCTTCACCACCACAGGCGTATCTTCGCGTTCTTCGAGAAAGGTGATAGCGCTTTCTGCGTCGCGGAAAGTGCTGAAATCGCCACTCGGTACGTCGGCATGCCGGAGAAGTTCTTTGCAGAAAACTTTTGATCCTTCAAGTTCGGCCGCTGCGGCAGTCGGTCCGAATGCCTTCAGCCCCGCACCTTGTATCGCATCGACTAGGCCAGCCGTCAGCGGAGCCTCGGGACCGACGACCGTTAAGCCAATCTCGTTTTCCTTGGCAAATGCCACCAGTGCCGCGGTATCAGTTTGGTCAATGGCCACATTCTCGATCGGTAACTCACCGCTTTCGCCATCAGCCAGGGTACCCGCATTGCCGGGAGCAACGAAAACCGTCTCGACTCGTGGACTTTGCCCCAGCTTCCAAGCCAGAGCGTGTTCTCGTCCGCCACCGCCGACTACCATTACTTTCATCTTCAACACTCGTTTTGATTCAAAATTGGCCGCTATCAAACAGACGCTGAAAACAAGCGGTCGATTAAGTTGCTAAAGAACCGTCATTTTCGAGAATAATCCAGGTATCCGACTAGCGAAGCCCGTTCGTTCAAGGCCGATTCTAGCCCGAGGGGTTCATGCGGGGGAAGCGTCGGTTAGGCTGGGATCAATCACTATCGCCTAATAATCCTTTTAATAATGAGAATCTTACGATGAATGGCGAGAGCCATAACTTGATATTACTTTCGACGCGTTGGCTCATCGGTTGCTGTTTGCTAACCAGTTGTCTGACTTCCATAGGGGAAGAACCATCGTGGGCCATGCTCACTGGCCGTGTTCTTATCGAGGGCCCGACGCCGGAAGCCAAACCGTTTGACCTTGGTCGCGATAGCTGCTGCATCGACGCAAAACCTACTGATCAGCGGTGGCTGATTGGCCCCGAGGGAGGGCTTGCCAATGTTGTAATATCGCTCAAAGCGAGTGCTCGAACCAAAGTCCCGCTACCAACTGGTGACTCGATTTCAAACAAACCCATTGTGCTGACCAACACCGGCTGTTCGTTCAGCCCTCGCATTGTGCTGCTACGTAGCGGGCAAACCTTGCGAATCGTTAACGACGATCCGACAACACACAATGTCGCTGCGACTCTGGGCCGGAATGCTTCCTTTAATTTGGTGCTACCCCCCAAAGATCATCGCGACTTGCCGATGGAATTCCCCGAGCGCAAACCCTTGCCCATTGCCTGCAATATCCATCCCTATATGCGAGGCTACGTCTCAGTCCGAAGTGATCCTTACATCGCCATAACCGATTCCGATGGGAAGTTTACGATCGACCCCGTACCGTCCGGAAATTGGGAATTTCAGTTTTGGCATGAGGGGCGTTACTTACCTACTGCTAAATTTGAATTCAATGGAAAGCCATTGCAATCGGATACCCGAGGAAGAGTCCGCTTAGAAATCCAGGCAGGCAAAGCAAACAGTTTGGGCAGCATACGTCTTCGCATCGACAACACTGTCGAACATTAGCAGGCAGAACGGCCAATCAGCTTACTGCGCTGCGACAATACGCCACACAAACTTCCATTGCTTAACAAAGTATGCTCCAAAGCTTTGCGTTAAACTAGATCTTTTTAACCGATGGATCACCACCTAATGGCATCTCATGGGGATCATGGCACGAATATCGAATCATGGTGAATAAAGGATACCAAGCTGTCGCTAACTATCACGCCATGCTTATTTGTGCGCTGTTGTTATTCTTGGTTGGTTGTCACCAAAACAATCGCTTCGAACCCGATCGCATTCTTCGACTTGCCAACAACCTGACGAAATCACAATCGACAAGCATCGATCAAGTACTGATGGCACAATTCGGCACGCCCGCCGCACCGAAGCTGCCCGAAGCAAACCGGGGCTGGCTCGACTTGGCTAAGCTTCAGCAAGCGGCTGGTAAAGTCGCGAGCCATACGCCAGGCGTTACGCAGGGGCTCTATGGCCGGCATTGCGCACGCTGTCACGGTTTAACAGGCAATGGCCGCGGACCGACCTCTCTCCACCAAAGCCCCTATCCTCGCGATTTTCGCCAAGCGGTCTTCAAGTGGAAATCGACCTACCGAAACTCACCGCCAACTGATGCCGACCTCGACCAGACGCTGGCCAACGGCGTTGCCGAAACCGCAATGCCATCGTTTGCTTTGCTAGCCGTATCTGAAAGAGAAATACTAAGACAATACGTTCAGTATCTCGCCTTGCGTGGTGAACTGGAGCGAGAACTGATTTCGTTCGTAGCCGAAGAATTACCACTTGGCGAATCCTTAACTGCCAATGAACCATACATTACCAAAACCCTCGACCGACTCTTTGCCAAATGGCAATCGGCCAACGAACAAATAGTTCCGACAATCACTCTCGATAACTCAGCCGAATCAATCGCTCGGGGTGAGGCGCTCTTTCACAGCGAACGAAGTGGCTGTGTTAAATGCCACGGCCAACAGGGAAACGGCAAAGGAGTTGCTAACACCGATTACGATCTTTGGTCGGGACAACGGATCGAATTACTTCGCACGGCAAATAAAGAACTTGCCAAAGCACTTGCTAATGATCTTCCCCCAATCGTTTCAATTGGCCGAGCGATTGACGGGGCAACCTTGCACGGAAGCACCGAACCCTACAATTTATATCGCCGAATCCACCAAGGGATTGCTGGAAGCCCGATGCCCGCTGTTGGTTCGCTTGCCCCCAATAGCCGTGGGGCATTGGAAGATCAAGAGATTGCTGACCTGACGTCGTATGTACTCACACTCGTTCGGGTAGCGGACACTCAAACTCCTGCTGCATCATTGGGAGAATCCGAATGACGCAGCAGGTTGGAACTAGCTCAAAGTGGCCGCATCGCTGGGCATGGGTTCTTTGCCTGGCGACGTTTCCACTGCTATGGATCGGGGGGCTCATCACCACGACTGACGCTGGTATGGCGGTTCCTGACTGGCCCGGAACCTATGGCTACAACATGTTCTTGTATCCATGGCAAACCTGGTTTTTTGGACCATGGGACTTGTTTATTGAACACGGGCATCGTCTCTTTGCTTCGGGTGTGGGGCTCATCACAATCATCTTTCTCGTGGTTGTTTGGAGAAACCGCCAGCCAAGCTGGCTACGATGGTTAGCCGTGATCGCTTTGATATTGGTTATTATACAAGGGGCTTTGGGAGGCATGCGGGTCGTATTGAATGCCCGCATTTTGGCGATGCTACATGGCTGTATAGGGCCACTCTTCTTTGCACTAACCTCGGCTTTGGTTGTACTTACAAATCCAAAGAGAGAAGGCAATCTAAGTAATCAGGGCAATTCACCGTGGCCCGGTTGGCTCGGATTATGGCTACCCTTTTTGATCTACGCCCAAATCACGGCGGGGGCAAGCTTAAGGCATGTACCCGAAGGGGGGCGTTTCAGCACCTTTTCCGACCATGTCCTCATGCACCTCACTCTGGCAGCAGCGATCTTAGTCGGTGTTTTCTACACTACCTACCGAACGAACTACAGCAGCTGGAAGGCGTCATCCGCCCTACGTTGGCTTGGTAAAGGCCTTGCTTTTGGCGTTCTACTTCAAATATCGCTCGGTTTTGCAACCTGGTTTGTTAAATATCGGCTCCCCGACTGGCTTAATAACCCCGCTTCGGATTACGCCCGATTTCAGCACTGGGCCCAAAGCGTCTGGCCCGGTACGCTTACAGATCTCCTAACCAGAACAGCGACTCTCGAAGGAGGGTGGACTGAAACCCACACGGTTACTGCCCATAGCGCGCTGGGGTCCTTGCTTCTGGCCTTAGCTACCGCTTTGGCATTGTTGCCAAAGCCGGCTGAAAAGATTGACCAACCTAGCCTATAACAGCAACTCATTATGCCCATGAGTACGGGATTACCATCACCTGCCACCTCGACACATGTTTCGACATCATCAGTCGGAACATCGACGAGACCTGCTTCGACATCCACTCCACACACAAACACGCAACCGATGACCTTGGGAACTCGCATCGCGGATTACGTCGAGCTAACCAAACCACGTATCGTGGTATTGGAACTCATTGCTGTCTTAATCGCCTTGCATGTTGCTACTGGCTATGGGGCTCCTGGTTCGCCTTGGAGTCTATCCTTAATGCTCGGCGTTGCGTTCGGAACCGCTCTGGTAGCTGGCAGCGCAAATGCTCTGAACATGTGGCTTGAACAAGAGCGTGATGCGCTCATGTCACGCACGAAGAATCGTCCGCTGCCAGCGGGTCGGCTGTTATCGGCCGATGTGCTTGCCTTTGCCATTTTGACACTCGCCATGGGTTGCTCAACGCTTGCGATGTTTGCTGGCCCCCTGCCTGCCATCGCAGCCGTAGCGACTTGGGTGGTTTACGTTGCGATTTACACGCCACTTAAAACCCGCTCGTGGATCAATACGACCATCGGCGCGGTGAGCGGTGCGATGCCGCTCGCCATTGGTTGGACCGCCGGCGGCGGGACGTTAGGCGATGGCATGCTATGGCATCTACTGGGAGTCATGTACCTTTGGCAATTTCCTCACTTTATGGCGATCGCTTGGATTTGCCGCGAAGACTACGCCAAGGCGGATTACCACATGTCGACCACGCTCGACCCCACGGGCTGGTGGGCGGGTATCCAATCCATCGTCGGAACACTTTTATTGATTCCTGTTAGTTTACTTCCAATCGTATTATCCAATACGATTTCGCCCCTCGGCTATACGA
>CAYGQU010000104.1:0-8434 GCA_964352045.1 uncultured Planctomycetaceae bacterium | reverse complement strand
CTTCGGTTGCAGAAGATGAAGTGAAAAAAGCGTTGGAAAAATCACGCAAGAAACTCGCCGAACGTGTCAAAGAAGCGGAAAAGAAGGGCATCAAGGATGCGACGGGCATTCTTAAAGAAGTCGAGTCAGGCGCGAAGGATGCTGCCAAGATCGCCAAGAAAGATCGAACCCAAGCGGTCGTCAAACTAAACGACCTTGCCAAGCAGCTCGAAAAGCGACGTCAGCAACTCGGCGGTGCTGAAGCTTTGCGTAAACAGATGAATCAAATGAAGGACCTTGGCAAAGGCCCCGCCGAAAAAGTTGCTGACGCGATGCAGCAAGGTAATTGGGATAAGGCAGCCGAAGAGATCGCCAAAATGCAGCGCGACTTGGCTAACGGTAAAGTCACAAAAGAGCAGAAAGAGCAACTTGCCAATCAGTTTGGCAAAATGCAACAAGCACTCAAGCAAGCTGCCGCGAAACAGAAGCAACAACAAGAGGATCTTAAAAAACAACTTGCCGAAGCGAAACGCAAAGGGGACCTGAACCAAGCGAGTAAGCTTCAGCAGAAGCTCGATCAAATGAAACAGCAAGCCCCGCAAATGCAACAGATGCAGCAGATGGCTCAGCAAATGCAGCAGGCCCAACAGGCGCTCAAGCAAGGTGACGCCAAGCAAGCCCAAGCTGCCATGCAACAAATGGCTCAACAGATGCAAGCGATGCAAGCCGAAGCGGATGCCATGGAAATGCTCGACGCCGCTATGACTGACATTGAAATGGCCAAGATGGGCATGGGCATGCAACCTGGCATCAAACAGGGAATGGAAAGGGGCCAAGGGCAAGCGCGTGGCCAGCAGCCTGGCAAGGGAGAAGGGATGGGCGAAGGCATGGGCGGAGGCTATCGGCCCGATGAAAAGAACGACACCAACTTCCGTGATACCAGCGTCAAGCAAAACGTCGGTCGCGGGGCAAGCACCTTCGGTGGATTGGTTAAGGGACCAAGCATCAAAGGGCAAGTCACTGCCGAAGTGAAGCAAGAGCTAGACGCCCAAAACGTCGAGCCTGCTGACCCTCTCGCTAGCGAACGGCTACCCAGGTCGCGCCGTGAACATGCCGAGGAATACTTCCGCAAGCTACGTGAAGAACTCTGAGGCGCACTGCAGGCCGAAAACTGCGGTTTTGTGCTATCAGTAGGTACTTAGTTTTGGTGTTCTCGGCCAACTTACCGATCTGGGCGATGGACTCGGGTGGGGGAATGCGGATACATTGCTGATTAAGAAGGCTGCGCTGTCCTGGCAGGACAGGCGGACTTGGCCTTCGGTTCAATTAGTCATGACCCCAGTCCAACAACCATGTTCAATCCACTTCGCTACGCTTTGCTCCATCGTTTCTCGGTCTTAAGTCTCTCATTAACAGCAGCCATTGCGGGTGTAGTTATTGCGTCGGCAATTGCTCAAGAAGCTGATACGCCCTCTATTGCTCCTGCTGATATTTCTCCTGCTGAGCAACCTTCTCCTGAGGCCACTTCGGCTCCTCAAGTTGCAGAAGCTAGTCAATCAATAGAACCAGAGGCTGAGCCTGTTTACAGTTCGCCCATTGATTGGACCCCACTAGCCAATCAGGCAATTGAAGACTTTCAGCCCGTTAGTCCCGAAGGACTGGAATCTGCTCGAACGGAGCTTGCCACACGGGGCATGGCGGTCGAGCGTCGGTTGAATCCGCAAACTTCGTTTGGACAAGGTTGGCTCGATTTCCTCGTATGGAGTGGCGTTCAGAAGCAATTCGTGGCGGGTGCCGATCTGGATGTTGTTGCAGCTCGCAAGACTCTCGCGCAACTTTCATCAGGAACCGAAGGGGTCGAACAACCAGAGCTAAGTCGCTTTGCTGATAGTCTTGAGAAATTCATCACCGTTGCCAGTTTGGCACGGGTTAAGGATCAACCGAAAGCTTTTCAATCACAAGTTGATACGCTTACAAAATTGCTGGCTACGAGCCCGCTTGATGATATTCGGACGAGTTTCGACGCCGAACGTCGGCTAGCGCTATTGGCTGATTTAGATCAGGGCAAAGCCCTGTTGTCGAAAGTTAATCACGAGTTTGGAAAGCCTAATCTCCATGTAGAAGTCTCCAACAGCATGTTGGCCAAGCTGGTTGCACGGTCAGTTTCGGAGTGCAATCCAGTAACTGATTGTATTTTAGGCACTTCGATCCATGGCACAGGTTGCACCAACGGCCTGCTGACCGTTTCGACAAATCCTTCTTGGGATCATGCCTCGCTGAATTTCTGTTTGTCTGGCACGGTTCATACCGACACACGCGGTGTGAATGGCCCCGTGGCAATTTATAGCCGAGGGAACACAAGCTTCTCGATGACTAAGCAAGTAGCTATTTCAGACGATTCATTCCGCACATACCCAGCAACCGCTTCGGCAACAACTCGATCAACGACCAAGAGCATCTCAAAAATTGGTGGTGGTTTTGGCTCGGGTCTGATCGAGAAGATTGCTAAGAAAAAAGTCAATGAGAAGCGAGGTCAAGCCGATGCCATCGCGGGTGACCACGCCGAAGATCGACTGGAAGAAAGTTTCGACGAAGAGTTATCTGAAAAAATACAGGATGCTCGTCGTGATTATGATGATAATATTACGAAGCCACTGCGTCGTCGTCGTTCCTCGCCACGCTGTGTCAATTACATGACTACCAGCAACTCATTGCAAATCCAATCGGTGCAAGCTACCGCGAAACAACTCGCAGCCCCAACCAATCCTCCTGCGGGAGTTTATGGGGAATCGATGTCGGCAAGATTGCATCAATCAGCGATTAATAACATCTTGGCTGGAAGTCTGGGCGGCGCTTTACTGAAGAAGGATGACCCCAATGAAGATGCTGTCCTCGTTGGCCGAGCGAAGCCAAAATGGATGGAAGGTGCCTCGGACAACGACGATGAGCCGAACGAAGATTTTCGCCCTTGGTCGATTCGTTTCCGCGAAGGGCGGCCGGTCTCTTGTTTAATCAAGTCTGATGGCATTTACTTCACGATTCATGCCAATGAAATCAACGTGGGGGATGAAAGCTATAAGAACTGGGACCTTACAGCAAAATTCCAACCTGCCCAAGTAGATGGCAAGTGGAAGTTGCTTCGAGACGGCCCTATCGATTTACTACCCACTTCGTTCGATCCGAAAGCGGGCAAAGGTTTGCCGTCGAAACAGTTGGCACTTCGAAGCAACTTGAACAAGGCGATCAACGAACCCGCCGACAGGTTGCCACTGGAAGTTGATATCGACACGATCGACCTATCGGATAGTGACACGCAGATCGACGAATTAAAGATGCAAGCAATCGAGCTAAGCGAAGGTTGGCTATCTGCGGGGTGGATGGCTTACTAAGGTCCCAGAAACCAGGGCCTGATAGCACTCTAAATTTGACAAACCACTTGCAGGCAGGTTGCTTGCAAGTGGTTTTTTTATGCGGTTCGGTTCTTTCCTTTGCTAGCACCGATAGTGGCCAGACCGCGAATCACGCCGAAATGTCAAAGTTTGACGATTAAGGCGACGATAACAATTTTGCTGATTGTTCTAGCGCAGGGTCATTGCGTATCGCGAGAGCTTGCTAGCACAGAACAGCCCGGGGGGGCAAAGCTTGGACACTTGTCCTCGCACACTACACAAGTTCGATGCATCGGTTTCGATTCCTTATAAGGAGTTAGATGCCGTGGCAACGAACCAAACTACCTCCGTACGGGATTCTGCCATGGAACGGCTAACTCGATCAAGCATTTCATTCATGCTCGCCGCCGCGATTTTTGCGACTGGCTGTGCGCCCACACAACCGTTCTACTTTATGGAGGACGGCGATCTCTCGCACTACGTGGGTGTCGCGACGGAGGTCGATTATCCGGATGTCGAAGAACCATCGCTTGACGAAGTGACCGGTGCCATGGCACCTCTCACTTTGCGTAATAGCAACGATTATGAGATGTGGGATTTAACGCTTGAAGAGGCGACCCGCATTACTCTCTGCAATAGCCAAGTCATGCGACAGCTCGGCGGATTGGTCGCTGAGAACGCACCGGAAACGCTCTCGCGTAATTTGATTAACAGTGCAGCTGTTACAACGACCTACGATCCGGCTCTCATTGAAACCTCGACCGGAACCGCAACTGGCTCACAGTTCAGTGGAACAGGTGTCGAGGCAGCGTTATCGGAATTTGACGCTCAGCTCGATTCAGCGATTAGCTGGGGACGTAACGATCGTCCACAAAATGCTTCGGCTGCAGTTGGGTTCTTCCAACCTGCCAACTTGCAACAAGACACGGGTAACTTCAACATGGGTGTCTCGAAGACAGCTGCAACGGGTACCCAGTTTTCATTCCAAAACAATACGACTTACGATTTTTCAAACGCAGGGGGACGTGCTGCCCCAAGTGCTTGGAACACGAACTTCGAAGCCTTTATTAACCAACCGTTGTTGCAAGGTGCTGGTGCTCAGTACAACCGCATTGCAGGGCCACAATCATTTGAAGCCTATTCCGCCAACGGCGTGAATCCTTTTACGGGGGTGATGATCGCTCGAATTCGGACCGATCAATCGCTAGCTGACTTTGAAGGTGGCGTTCGTAACCTCATGCGTGACGTGGAACAAGCTTACTGGAACTTGTACTTCTCTTATCGTGACCTCGAATCGCGTAAGCTTGGCCGCGACAGCGCTTTAGAAACGTGGAAGAAAGTTGCCACGCTCTATCGTGAAGGTGCCCGTGGTGGTAGTGCTGACCGCGAAGCGCAATCACGCTCGCAATACTTTCAGTTCAAAGCTCAAGTTGAAGAAGGCTTGTCAGCGTTGTACGCTGCCGAGACTCGGCTTCGCTATATCATGGGACTCGCCGTCTCGGATGGCCGTTTAATTCGTCCTGCCGATGAACCGACTACCGCGTTGGTAGCATTCGATTGGGCTGAATTACATGCCGAAGGTTTGGTACGCCGGGTCGAAGTACGTCGCCAAAAATGGGAAATCAAAAAGCGCGAGCTTGAGCTTATCGCGGCTCGTAATCATTTGTTACCCCGTCTTGACGCCTTTGGTACCTACCGTTGGTTGGGGGGTGGCGACGATTTGTTTGAAGACAATCCTGCACCCGGAGCTGTCCCCTTCTCACCCGGCACCGGCGCGTTTAACGTGCTAACAGATGGCAATTACGAAGAGTGGGAGCTTGGCCTAAGGTTCAGCTTGCCGATCGGTTTCCGTCAACAACTGTCAACAGTTCGTCACCATCAATTGCTGCTGGCACGCGACCGAGCCCTTTTGCAAGACCTAGAATTAGAGGTTTCGCACCAATTGGGCGATGCAATTCGTGATTTGGACTTGAATTATGGGCTCGTAGAAACCAACTTCAATCGTAGGGCGGCTGCCGAGCGTGAAGTGGAAGCGGTTCAGGCACAGTACGATGTCAATCGTGTGACGCTTGACCTGTTGCTCGATGCTCAGCGTCGTCGCTCCGAGGCAGAAACGGCTTACTACCGGTCTTTGATTGATTACAACCTAGCAATTACGGATGTCCATTACCGCAAGGGGTCGCTGCTTGATTACAATGGGGTTTACCTGGCCGAGGGACCTTGGCCTGGCAAAGCACACTTTGATGCCATGCGACGGGCTCGTAAGCGTGATGCAAGCTTGATGCTTGACTATGGTTACACAAGGCCTAATGTCATGTCGCGTGGGGCTCATGCTCAGCGTACTGGTAACGTGAGCAGTGTGGGGCAACCAACCCTAATGCATGAAGAAATACATGAGTCGACTCCCAACGAAATGGAAGGGGTGATTTTAGGACCGGGTGAAACGCTGCTAGAACCAACCCCTGCGGGAGAACCGTTCGGGGCCTTGTTTCACCCCCCGGGAGTGAATAGCGAGCCGACTCCATTGGCACAGGGTATCATGCAAGTTGGTTACGATGAGGTAACGAGCCCTTCGACAAAACGTCATGTGGTTCAATCGGCCGAGGCGATCACCGCAGCCAATGGCCAACACACGGCAACCCAAGCAATTTATCAAACGAGAGACTCCTCGGTAAATCCTTCACAATTCCATGGCACAGTCGAACATCAAACGCGTCGCGAGGTTACTGAATCTCGTCAGTAGCTTGCAATCGGGCAAAGGCCTGAATGCAGATGGTTTGGCAGAAGCTTGTGGAATTAGTCGACGGACAGTCTTTCGCGATATTGAATCACTTCGGGCGGCAGGGGTGCCAATCGATTTCAATAACGACAGTCAGCGTTATCGACTCGATGCGACTCATTATCTCCCGCCGACGAACTTCTCGTTGGAAGAGGCACTTGCCCTTATTCTGTTGATCGATCGCGCTTCGCCGATTGGCCCCGAAAGATTTTCGACAGCTGCCCACGATGCCGCAACGAAAATCGAGATGACACTTCCGATTCCAATGCGTGAACAGCTACGTGAGCTTTCATCGGCCATTTCAATGCGAACCCCGCCAACGAATCCCTTGGAGCATCAGGGCGAAGTCTATAACACGATATTCATCGCAAGCCTTGAAAAACGTCGCGTTTCTATCCGCTACGGCTGCCAGACGGATTACGAAGAAATCTTCACGGAAATCAAGCCGTATCATATGGCATTTCATCAGCGAAGTTGGTTTGTGATTGGCCACTCTTCTTATCACGATGAGATACGCACCTTCAATATTAGTCGTGTTGCCGAGGCAAAATTGCTCGACACGCATTTTCGGGTCCCGAAATCGTTTAGCATCGAAAAGCATTTTGGTAATGCGTGGGGTATGATTTCTGAGCCAGGTCCTGACCAAATTGTCCGACTCCGATTTTCTCCTTTGGTAGCCCGAAACGTATCGGAAGTGCTTTGGCATCCGAAGCAAAAATTTGAATTTGCCGAAGATGGATCACTTGAGTACAAAGTTCAGGTCTCGGGGCTCAGGGAAATTATTTGGTGGATCATGGGCTATGGTGATCAAGTCGAAGTGATCGGTCCAGCGAAACTCCGCAAGCAAGTTGCCCAACGTTATCGTAATGCGGCGTCGATTTATCAGAACGACTAAAATCAATTGCACGGTTTGTAGAGTAATTTGGCTGCTGGGACTCGCATAAGAAGGCGATTCAAGATACTCTTTTGCCATGTTCTTTGCATTCGACGGAATCGACGGGGTTGGTAAAAGCACGCAGTTCGAGCGTTTCTGCCACTGGCTTACCGACGAGGGGTATCAGGTTGTCACTTGCCGTGATCCGGGCAGCACGCCGCTGGGTGAATCACTTCGTGAGTTGCTTTTACACAGTGATTCTGATTGTCCGATCGGGGCGATGGCTGAGATGCTCATGTACATGGCCTCGCGTGCTCAATTAGTTGAGCAGGTAATCAAGCCAGCGCTTGATGCAGGGGCGGTTGTTGTCTCGGACCGCTATCTCTTAGCCAACCTTGTGTATCAATCGCATGCGGGAGGACTCGATCGAGATATCGTGGCACGTATCGGTGCGATTGCAACGACTGGCGTCATGCCTGACCGAGTTTTCTTACTCGATCTTGATCCTGCAGAAGCGGAACGGCGCCGCTCAGGGGAGCCTGATAGGATCGAAAGTCGAGGCGATAGTTATCGGGATCGGTTACGAGCAGGTTTTCTGAAAGAAGCCGACCGCGATTCCGAAGTGATTCGCGTGCTCGATGCATCGGCTTCTATCGAAACGATCGCTTCCGAAATACGCAAGATTGCCTCGGAAATACTTAAACTCGGCTAATCTTCGAGCTGCTCGGTTTTTGATGCGCCGTACTTGTTGGCAAAATGGTCAGCGAGGAAGACGAAGCAAAATCCTACCAATGCCACCAGTGCGCAAAGTGTGACTTCAGTCGTCCACGCATTGGGCAGGTAGGGTTCAAACGATTTCTTTTTGAAATCTTCGACCAAAGGGGAGAGATCGGTCTGAAAGGGCCAAACACGCAGTAAAGAGCCAATCATGAATCCACATAATGTCGCGAGGGTGTGGGCTGTATGACGGTCGAGCAACCAACGAATGAATCGGCTGAACAACAAGAGCCCCACCAAACAACCACTGCAAAAGACAACGATCATGACGAGGTCTTCTGCCGAAGCCTCGCCCCGAGGTAATCCTTTGATGATGCTAGTCATCTCTTCGTATTTTCCTAGCAGTAGCAACAGATGTGCCCCGCTTATGCCTGGCAAGATCATGGCGCTAATGCCAATGACTCCGCACAAGAAGGTATAAGGCAGACCAGGTATTGGCTCGCGCTGCCCCAAACTTGCCAGCCAAAAAGCAAACAAGCCCCCCACGATTCCCAGCGTCCAGCAGAACAGGGTTTCGCTCCGATGCTTGGTTCGCACCATTTTGCCGACCAGCAGGCCTGATGCAAGGATTAGCCCAAAGAAGAGCGCGTAGGTTTCTGACCGATGGTGCGTGAGCAAGTACTCAAGCAAGAGGGC
>CAYGQU010000103.1:0-8443 GCA_964352045.1 uncultured Planctomycetaceae bacterium | reverse complement strand
GGATTAAGGTTCACGCCAATCGAGATCCCCCCCGACCGTCGGCTCAGCACTGGATAAACGAATCGATTCTGTTCAAACAGCCGTTCGTGCTGCGAGTGCAATTGGTGTGTGGAAGGTTTCGATTCAGTCATCAGATATGCAAAAAGGCCATAAGGGTGTTGAGATAATTTTACCCCTGTCCAATCAACGAGAGCAGTCCCTAACAAGCAGGAATTCATGTCGAGGAAATCGACCTAAAACTACAACAAGGTGTCGAGCGCTTTAGCGATTTTGGCAGCACCTGCTTCGGTCATCATCGTAAAGTGATCGCCAGGGATTTCGTGCTGTATGAAAACCTGCCCTACCTTCTCACGCCAGCCTTCTTCGTTGAGTCCTTCAACAGGTGCAAGATTTGCCAGGGCACCTGGTATTTGAGGTGCAAAGAAGTGGACATTTCCGTTCAATGGTTTGGGATGATAATTTTGTGACGCGCGGACCAACGCTTCGCCAACGGCTGTCATGCGACGTGGATACTCATCCGAGACTTCAGCCGAGAACATCCCTGCACGCCGCGCTTCGGTAAGCACCGCATTAAAACGCTCTTCGGGAGCGAGCTTGCTTAGTGATTCACGCGTTACCCGAAAATCAAGCCCGGTGAAGTGCGATGCAAAGTCGGCAACCGTGACTAAGAAACTGGCGTCGTCGTCAATATCAATGTCATCGTATACACTTGGTAAGGGCGTATCGAAGAGTGCGAGCAACGCGACTTCTTCCCCTTCGGCTTCCAGCTTTTCAGCGACAGCAAAACCTGTTACCCCTCCGGTTGACCAACCAGCAAGGTAGTAGGGGCCTTTGGCTTGGCGACTACGAATGGCGGCGACATAGTCTTCGACCAACTCATTAAGTTTGCTATGCGGTTCTGCCTGATCGTCAAGTCCACGTGGACGAAAAGCAACAAGTGGACGAGTTGTTTGCAATTGTTTTTGCAATTCACGATAGCAAAGGGCGTCGCCACCTAAGGCAGGCATAAAGAAAAGTGGCGCTGTCGTTTCATCAGTTCCTGCACGCAACGTAACAAGCGAACCCCACTCTGATTCTCCTTCGCCTGTAGCTCCTGATGTCAAAACTTTGGACGTAACCTCTGCCAAAGAATTGATACTTGGCCCTTCGAGCAATTTAGCCATGGGTAATGTAAAATCAAGCTTCGCTTCCAAATTATTCTTTAGCTCAAGCGACATTAACGAATCAAGACCCAGCGCCGACAAAGGTTGTTCGGTATCGAGTTGTTCTGGATCAACGCTCATCACACGGGCAAGTTCGTCACGAACAATCAGTTCGAGCTCTTGGCGACGCGCTTCAGGACTTGCTGCAATAAGGCGTGAACGCAATGCGGAATCGACCTTACTATTGACCGCTCCTTGGATGTCACTCACGAGCAAGCCATCAAGCAAAGGAGTGGATCGCCCTGCTAAAAGCCGAGACATCGCATCCCAATGAGCATCAATCACCACTGACTGCGTGGGTGGTTTTTCAGCTCCAAGAAGTCGACCCATCAAGGCAAATGCCTCGTCAGATCCGAGAAGCCCCATTCCTTTTTGCCGAATCGCATCTTCTTTACCGCCCGATGCCATTCCACCTCCCGCAAGTTGCGAACCATCAAATGGCCCCCAATTGAAGGTCATCGCGGATAAACCTTGTGAACGACGCCAGTGAGCCAAGGCATCAAGGGCGGAATTGGCAGCCGCATAGTTAGCTTGTCCTGGTGATCCTAGCACAGCTGCAATTGACGAGAAAAGAACAAAGCAATCAACATCGCCGACGGGCAAATCGGTCGAGGTGGTGATTTGGTGCAAATTCCAAGCCCCAATCGTCTTGGGAAGAAGGACTTTCTGTAACCGTTCGGACGTTAGGTCGGCTAGCAGCCCATCGTCTAGCAAGCCAGCCGCATGAATCACGCCTCGAAGCTTTGGAAAGTCCGCCGGCAAATTGCGAATCGCCGCCTTAAGCGATTCCAAATCGGTAACGTCCCCCTGCAAGGCAACGATCGAGGCTCCGCGCCGCGACAATTCAACAAGCTCTTGTTGAGTTGTGTCGTCGGGCGTTCGGCGCGATAGCAACGCCACGCCTCCTGCGCCATTGTCAACCAACCAACTTGCTAATTGACGCCCAAGCGCCCCTAAACCACCCGTTACCAGGTAGCCGCCCTCTTTATGAAGCAAACGATCCGGATGGATTTCTTGGGATTCGTTATCGGCAACAACACCAACCACGACCTTGCCAATATTTTTTCGTTGAGACATGTAACGAAACGCCGCGGCCGTCTGCTCAACAGCAAAATGCGTTAGCGCCAAGGGTCGATAATCTCCCGATTCAAAATGGTTCATCACTTCGGCAAACAGTTCGCGAACGTAATCGGGTCGTTCTCGCAAGACGCGGTCGAGGTCGATGGCAAAGTAGGAAAGGTTGTCCTGAAATGGCAAGAGACCAATTTTGCGATCTTGGTAAATATCAATCTTACCGATCTCAAGGAATCGACCGTAGGCTTTTAATAACCCTAGGCTGGCCGTGATGGCTTCGCCGGGTAGCGAGTTGAGGACAACATCGACTCCTTCTCGATTGGTCGCTTTGCGCACCTCTTCGACAAAGTCGAGTGTGCGTGAATTCATCACCTGCTTAACACCAAGCGATCGAAGCAAATCACGTTTTTTGTCCGAGCCAGCGGTGGCAAAAACCTCAGCGCCAAGATGTTGGGCTATCTGTATGGCCGCCAAGCCAACCCCCCCTGCCCCCGCATGAATCAGCACGCGTTCGCCCTGCTGCAAATGAGCTAACCGAATCAAAGCATGATGGGCTGTAAGGAAGGTAATCGGAATCGTACAAGCTTCGTCGTGCGATACGTTATCTGGCTTAGGCACTAGGGCGTAGCCGGCTGTTGTTGTGTGCGAACCAAAAGCATAGGGGGCAACCCCCATCGCAGCATCACCAACCTTGAGGTGTTCAACGCCAGCACCAACGGCAGTAACGATGCCCGATGCTTCGATACCAAGCGGCACAATCGAATCCTTCACACCAGGATAAAGCCCCAAGGCTTTCAAAACATCGCTGAAGTTTAGGCCAGCTGAATGAACTTCTAGCTCAACCTGTCCCGCTTCGGGCGCACGCCGCTCGATTGGTTCGTATCGCAAACCATCAAACGAACCAGGGCGCGGAATGCGGAGCTGATAAGGACTGCTGCTTGGTACCGACATGTTGGTACCAGCCGCTTGGCGAACTATTTCTGCCGAAATATCATCTGGCACAAGGCGAGCCACGAAGCGACCCATCCGCTGCGGATCACCTTCAACAATTCGCAAAGCGATTTGATTTTCCAAATCTCCATCGGCTGCTGCGGAGAAACTTGCCAAAAGGTTTTCAATGGAAATCTTGTCGTCATCAGCAGCAAGATCGCATTGCCGAACCTTTAGTTCGGGGTGCTCCATTTGGGCAACTCGTACAAGACCAATCGTCGCAGCCTGGCAAGACGAATTGGGCTCATCACCAATCACCGATTGAGCTCCTTGCGTGATGAACCAGCAGCCTGCTTTGCTATGCAATCCACGACGTGCACCTTTTTGCAACAATCGCATCGCCGAACCAACGCCACTTGCAAGTGCAACTTGCCATGCTTTGGTATCGTTTTCATGCAAACCGATCGAACTAAAATGCAAAACGCCAGCTAATTCGCCAGTCGGATTTGCAAGTACCATTTCGAGTAATCGCTCGTAATGTTCTGCATCGGTAGGATCGATCGTAATCTCGGTGCGGGCCGCTATGCCGGTAGCTTCTACGACTTTGATTTCAAATTCCGTACTAGATTTTGGCGAGCCAGGGTCTGTCGAACCAGATCGAACAACCGTGCAACCACCCCCTGCCGATTCGATTGCCGATACAACTGAATCGGCTACGCCCGCGGCGTCGGCAAATATCAGCCAATTGCCTGTCGGCAAGGCTGAAGATTCTTCTAAAGGGGTCTCGATCCAGTCGGTACGGTAAAGCCATTCGGCCGGATCGGTTTGTTGCTCTCCCTCACTACCGCCGAGTCGTTGCACGCGAACACCCAGAAAACTTGCAACGGGAGTTCCCTCTTCGAGCGTCAAATACGCATTGCCAGTGAATGTTTCCGGGCTAGTGATGTCCGTATCAGGTGCCGGATCGGTCCTGACGGCATAGGTAAACAAAGGCTGATCGGTCGGGACGGGGCAATGCAGTTTAACCGAATCGATTGAAACAGGAACATAAGTATGCGGTGAATAGGATCCGTCATGCTCGAACGGCGAGGTGCAAGCTAACGTTTGCATAAGAGCGTCGCCAAGCACCGGATGCAGTTGATAACGCGAGAGGTCAGCCTTTACCTCGTCCGTCAGCTTTACCGGTGAAACAGCATCAAAACCAGTGCGATCCACACCATCAAGCATCTGAAACGTGGGGCCATAGTTTAATCCACGCGCTTCGAAAATTTCGTAAAGTGCTTGGTGGCGTGGATTGTCTTTCATGCGGTCGAGACAATCTTGCAAGTCAATTGCACTTGGCAGCATTTCCTTAGAAGCCGTAAAAACTAATTGCGCTGTCGCATGAAGCGACCAGTTCGTCGCACCATTTGGGTCGTCGGAATCAACCGTACTGTAAACGTCCATCGTGGCGAGCCCGTTTGACTCGGGCGATTCAGTAACCTGCATTCGACGTCGCACGCCTTCGGCAAGGAACATGGCCTGCTTAATGGCAAAGTCATCGACACGAAGCGGCTTGAATTCTTCAGAAAGGTTTCTTTCAGCAAGCGATTCAAGCGCTTGTTCGATATAGAAAGCACCAGGCGTTACAATCGAACCTTGCACTTGATGATCAACCAAATAGCTCGGCATGCTAGGGGCGAGGCCCATTTCATGAATTGAATTCGAGCCAACAAGAGGTAGCTTTCCTCCCAAGGTGGGTGAAGCGCCGCTGGCTACCGCAAGGGGCTTGCGTGTTGTTGAGCTGTCGATTCCTTCATACCAGCAACGTGTTAACTCAAAAGGGTAATTTGGGATCAGAAGGAGTTGTCGGGGGCGTCCTTGGTCTCTGGTTCGCCAATCGACACTACCTCCGTTCGCGAAGTGCGAGGCTAAGCTTTCGGCAAGGACGCCTCCGTCGTCAAGGCCTGGCCTAAGCGAAGGAAGCCAACAGATTGATTTGTTATCGGCATCTCCTGGTAAACTCGGCTCACAGCGGCGTGCCATGCCGAGCAAAACTGGCGCTGGCCCTGATTCAATCCAATGTATTGCCCCCGATTCAGCAACTCGTTGTACACAGTAGGCAAAGCGAACCGCACCACGTAGGTGGTCACGCCAGTAGCGAGCCGTCGGAGCTTCGGTCATCAATTGACCCGTGAGGTTCGATACAATTGGTATCCGAGGTTGCTTGTACTCGATTCCTTCGGCGAATTCTTCAAATTCGTTTAAGATGGGATCCATTAAGGGAGAATGGAACGCATGCGACACGACCAACATTTGGCCCTTTGCTCCACTAGCTTCAAACTTGGCAAAGACTTCCTCAACTGCCGCAGCTTCGCCTGAGAGCACCGTATTGGCGGGGCCATTTACCGCAGCGATGGAGAGTACGTCTTCGCGTCCAATGATCGCTTGGGCAACTTCTGCCTCGGATAAAAAAAGCACCGCCATTTTTCCATGGCCGGGGGCTGAATGCATTCGACGCGCTCGTTCGGCAACGAGCCTGGCTCCCTCTTCAAGCGTGAAGATGCCAGCCGTTACCGCGGCAGCGTATTCGCCAATGCTATGCCCTAGCAGCACGTCAGGCTTCACTCCCCAAGATTCCCAAAGTGCCGCGATGCCACACTCCACAGCAAACAAGGCGGGTTGGGTGTAACGAGTTTCATTAACCCTTGCATCATCAGGCTGGCCACCGTAAAGAATCTCAAGCAAAGGCTCTTCAAGAACTTCGCTAAGTGCCGCATTGCATCGATCAATGATTGAACGAAAAACAGGCTCCGTTTGATAAAGCCCATGTCCCATACCAGCTGCCTGCGCTCCTTGGCCTGTGAAGAGCCAAGCGGTTTTTTGTCGCGATAACCCACTTGCTTTGCCTCGTGAAACACCTTTGGGAGTTTCACCAGCCGCAACCGATTGGAGCCGCTCGACGAGTTCTCCACAATGACGAGCCGTTATGGCAACCCGATGGTTGAAGTCGGAACGCCCCGCGTTAGCACTGTAGGTAATATCTGCAAGTGAAGCGTCGGGTGTTGATGTCACCCACTCGGCAAGTTGCTTTGCCAAAACCTCGATACGGTCAGGAGTTTTAGCAGCGAGCTTAATAACTTGAGTTGATCGCTCGCTATGCGTGTCGGTTGCTAGGGCTTTTGCAGGAGCTTCACCTACCAATAAATGCGTATTCGTTCCGCCGAAACCAAAAGAGCTGATACCGGCGATGCGAGCCCTTGCGTTTCGCTTCCATGCGATGGGCTCTGTTGGGATTTCTAGCCGTGAGCCCTCCAGTTGAATGTGCGGATTGAGTGTTTCAAAGTGCAGTTGGGGTGGAATCACCTCGTGCTTCATAAGAAGCAAGACCTTGATTAATCCGGCAACGCCGCTAACCGTTTCGGTATGACCAATATTAGCCTTTGCGCTAGTAACCCGTACGGGCGGAAGCTGGTCGCCATTTTGCGCACCCGATGCGCTAAAGACTTCGCCGAGTGCCTGCATCTCGATCGGATCACCCAGGGGCGTGCTTGTGCCATGTGCCTCGACATAGTCGATATCGGCTGCTGTGACGCCAGCTTGCTTGTGAGCCGATCGGACACAAGCCTTTTGCCTTTCGCCATTAGGTGCGCTAATGCCCGAGGTACGCCCATCTTGGTTGGCGGCAGTCGCCAGCAAGACACCAACAATCGGATCACCATCGCGCTCGGCATCGACGAGGCGTTTGAGATAGACGAGCCCACATCCTTCGCCACGCACGTAGCCGTTGGCTGCTGCGTCGAACGGTCGGCAACGTCCTTCGGGCGAAAGCATGTGTGCTTTACTAAAAGCGATTGTTGTCTCGGGAGTAAGAATCGCATTTACACCTCCCGCCAGGGCAGCGTCACATTCTTTGCGCCGCAAACTTTCTACAGCAAGGTGAACGGCAAGCGAACTACTACTGCATGCCGTATCGACTGCCATACTCGGACCGCGGAGATCGAGGACATAGGAGACCCGATTCGCAGCGATTGACAGCGCGTTGCCGGTCCCCATGTGCGCATCAATCCGCTCATAAAAATCGTCGAGTCGGCTAGGAATTTTGGCGTAGTCCGCACCGCCGATGCCAACAAAAACCCCTGTGTTGGAACCCGCCATTTTGTCGGCAGGGGCTCCGCTGTTTTCGAGTGTCTCCCAAGCAACCTCTAACAGAATGCGCTGCTGGGGATCCATCCGCGCTGCTTCGCGGGGCGTAACGCCAAAGAAAGTCGGATCGAATTCATCAATTCGGTCGAGAAAACCACCACGGCGTGTGATTGTCTTACCTGCCTCACCGTTCGGGCTATAAAACTCATCAACGGGCCAGCGATTCGAAGGAACTTCGCTAATGCCTTCGATCCCCTCACGAATCAAATCCCAGTATGCTTCAAGATTGGGGGCGCCACCGAACCGACACGACATGCCCACCACAGCAATGGGTTCAGCTTCGGCTCCGTTATTATGCCAAGAGAGCGCATTCATGCTCTTTGGCTTGGAGGTTGGCACAGCTTTTGACGCCTTCGCCTTATCAGCGAGTCGTTTCTCTAATAAAGCCCGTTGGGCGGGCGATAGCTTTGCAAGTCGATCCGAGAGGTCAGCCATGGTGAGAGGGTCTGATGATTAATAGGTCGGGAGGACTGGAGTCTCGAACGCCGATTCACGAACCAAACGATGTCAGCAAATTGGATAATCGCTTGACGTTTAGTTTGTTTCCAGCACTGGCCCTCACCCTCCTGGTGCCACGAACCGATATTCGATTTAGTTAAATTTAGGTTAGGTAATCAAATTCCTACTAAGCAATTATTTCAACCGATTGCCAGCCATTTTGTTCAACCGAGTTCATGACCGCTTCGAGGACAGCCACGCATTGGGCCCCATCTTGGAAGTCAGGTGTTACTTCGGTCTTGTTAGCAACTGCCTGGCATAAATCGTAAACGCCATTCACAAAGCCATGCTCGTAGCCAAGGATATGCCCTGGTGGCCACCAGGCGGCCACATAGGGATGGGCCGACTCGGTTGCAAGAATCGTACGGAAGCCTTGCTGATCGGTTGGATCGTCGGTCGAGTAATATTTCAACTCGTTCATGTCTTCAAAATTCCAAGCAAGCGATCCTTTGCTTCCATTGATTTCGATCGAGTTGTAATTCTTTCGCCCAGGCGCCATGCGCGTTGCCTCGAAAGTGCCAATCGCTCCGGTAGCAAACCGCGCGAGGAAGGTT
>CAYGQU010000102.1:7451-8526 GCA_964352045.1 uncultured Planctomycetaceae bacterium | reverse complement strand
GATTTGGTTGTGCTCGATGAATCTCAGCGGATCAAGAATCGTGCCGGTGCCACTAGCGATGTCGTTTGCAACATCCAGCGTGATCGGAGTTGGGCATTGACTGGCACGCCGATTGAAAATTCTATTGAAGATTTGATTGGCATATTTGAATTCGTTTCGCCCGGTTTGTTGCACGAGGGGATGGCCTTGCGTGCGATCGGTAGCGCTGTACGCGACTCTGTCATACGTCGCACCAAGGAAAAGGTGCTTACTGACTTGCCACCAAAGGTGGTTTGCGACGCTACGGTCGATCTCTCGTCCGAACAATGGGAAACGTACCAACGGGCTGAAGAGGAAGGGGTCATCAAGCTGCAAGGAAAGCAAAAAGAACTTACGATTCATCACGTCTTTGAACTTGTATTGCGACTCAAGCAGATCTGTAATTTCGATCCACTTACCGGAGCCAGCAGCAAAGCCGATCGACTCGAAGCTGATCTCGAAGAGTGCGTTGCCAGCGGCCGCAAGGCGATTGTCTTTAGCCAATGGGTCGATACGATTGAACAACTTGAGCCACGACTCGAACGCTTTGGTATGGAACAATATCATGGCCGAATTCCCCACCGTCGGCGTGATGCGGTGCTGAGCAAATTTCGAGACGATCCTAATTGCCATGTCCTCTGCATGAGTTATGGAGCAGGAAGTGTCGGTTTGAATTTGCAATTTGCCGGTTACGTCTTTTTGTTTGACCGTTGGTGGAACCCTGCAGTCGAAGATCAAGCAATCAATCGTGCCCATCGTATTGGTGCAGCGGGGCCAGTAACGGTCAGCCGTTTCTTGTGTGCCGGAACGATTGAAGAACGGATCGATGCGATTCTTCAAGAGAAGCGAGAGGTCTTTGCCAAAGTCTTTGACAACGATGACGGACCACGCAGCTCGGGACTGACTCGCGACGACCTACTGTCGCTCTTTAGGCTGGATATGCCTAAAGTAAATGATTCTGACTTGGCCGCTTAAAAGGAGCTGAACCACAAAGGCACGAAGGACAAATGATAAAGGAATCATCTCGATCGCAATTTTCGCTGTGTTGTTGTGGTTC
>CAYGQU010000102.1:4381-7351 GCA_964352045.1 uncultured Planctomycetaceae bacterium | reverse complement strand
GACAAATGATAAAGGAATCATCTCGATCGCAATTTTCGCTGTGTTGTTGTGGTTCACTCTCTATCTGGTCATTCACTTATCTTTTCAATTCGTCATTTAACCAATGTTAATCTTTGCCGATTAGCAAATCACCGACGGCTATAATTATCCTGTCGATTACGGTCGTCAATTATCGAATGAACTCGATAGAATTCAGGCGACAGGGGGTTGTGGGCGCGGTAACACTTAAGAAGTGAAGTTTTTCTTTCGTTGCCGACACGGAGGTGCAAGGCATGGCTATCTGCAAATTCAACGCCTACTCAATCGATCGCATACAAATCGCCTGTGCTTATTCTGTTTTTTGCATTGCCTTTATATTACTTGGGGCACAGGCTGCGTCGGCTGCGGAAGTCGTCTTCTGGCAAGACCCAGTTGTAACGCATACGAACGGCGTTCGTCTCGCTTCATCGACCCCGCTACGCAGCCACAACGCCTACTGGCAATGCGACCAAGAGCATCGTGGTTATTGTAATGGCCGAGTCGTAAGCCCCTGCCGCGATGATTTGGTCGAAATCGGTAGCCGACTCGGTTGTGGCTACCGTCTTCCCTACGGCCCAAAGCCCCGAGCTGTCGGCAATTCTACCTACGTCGAATATGATCATGGTTTTGAAGCGATCGAAATGGTTGACAGCGAACGCCTTGGATCAATACCTAATAGTGTTTTGATCAACGCCAATGGCCTCGCTGGATCGCAGACCCGTCGATGATTCTCTTGATGCTTTTTACGATTGCCCGGGCGATGCGTAAGCCTAATTAGCATGACGATCACTTCGGATTACCAGTGGATAGAGGATTGGCTGCTGATTCCGTTATTGGTTGCCTATAAAAAAAGCCTAGTAGCAATCGCTACTAGGCTCTGTTTCGCTTAAGGTCATAAAAAGTAGTCGAAGACTTTCGACGTAATCTTTTCAACGCTTTCTGCGGCTCATGCAGCCCGCTATGCTAAGCATTGCCATAATTCCTGTCGTGGGCTCAGGAACAGGCGTAACGAGCACTTGCCCACGAATTTCTCCACCGCCGAAGTTGGAAGTGTGTACGTTCACATACCAGTTGCCGGCGAGCAGATTCGTTTCTTGAGATGTATTGAGCACTATCCCCGAGCCGATCTCAGGACTGCTAAAAGGGCTAGGAACTCCTAGTTGAACACCCCCTGGTACGCCTGGTGCACCAAGATGGAAGTGGATGTTGGTTACAGCAGAAGTAAGGTCTGCCCAACTAATGCTGTAGTTCAGCAGATTCGAGACGTCGTCGTAGCTTCCCGAGATCACCCCGGTGCCATTACCAACATTACTAGGATTGGTGGTTGCCTGAATCGGATCCATCAAGCCAGATAGATCGTAAGAAATCCCTAGGAGGTGCTGTTGAGGCCAAATACAAGTAGTACAAAAGCCGCAAATAGAGTTTTTTGCATGTGCGAAGCTCCGAAGTAAGGGATGAGAAATCGTAAGAAGCAAAGCGAAGCCATAAAGTCAACGCAGTCTACAAAAGATAATGTCACGGCAAACAAAATGCATTGCAGCTCTTCGTAAAAAAATTGGAATTACTATAAGGTGTTTCCAGGTAATTGCTTAGGAGAATAGTAAAATCAACATTTTGCTCGGTGCCACGCCCATCTCGCGCTGCTCCAGTGGGGCATGGCACCCAACACGGCTTCCTCAATGGCATCGGTTCACGCTGACTGCTAGCACAAACCTTGCAGTTTGCCACAACGGGGTGCCTGCAACCCATCACAATCGGCAAGATTTAACAGAATCGTCCGCTTAGGACGTTTCTCCCGTTCGATTCGACTAGGGGATAGAGCCCGAAGAAGTCGAATACCTAAGTGGGAGGGCGAAACACGGCTCGTGTTTTGCTTCAGGACAAAGGTCATGGCAGGACGACGGATCGATCTGCCATGACCTTTTATATTTGCCTGATCAGTTGGGCTAATTTGTCGGGCTAATTTGACTTATGCCTACGCGGCCGTTTGGCCACAGCGTAACGAATTACAGCGTAACGAAGCATAGCTTATTGAAGTCAGAGTGTTGCCAACATTTTCTTCGCATCTTCGCGTTGGACGAAGATACCTGTCTCGGTGCCGAGGGCCGCTTCGAGCAATTTCTTCGCGTTGGCTGTGTCTTTGTTGAGCAATAGCATCTGGGCTAATAGGTATTGGCCATCGCTGCTGAGGGCCCCACCACGTATTGCTTTTTGCAGGGCAGCATTTGCTTGAGCCCCTTGGCCATTCTTGTACAGCGTCCAAGCAAGCGTGATGTTGACATCAGGATTGTCAGGGCTCAGTTGGCCATTCATGCTGGCGAATGAAAGAGCACGCTTTTGGTTGGCACGGTCGTCCGATTCGATTAGCATTTGTGCCAATTGGTTGAGCACATCGCGGTTCGAGGGACTGAGGGCAAGAGCTTTCATCAAACTTTGCTCAGCAGCGGCGGTGTCGCCTGCCATGCGGTCAGTAACACCGCTGAGTAGCCAAAGGTTGACCGAATCTTTTTGGTCGCTTCTTGATTTCTTGAGGATGTCACGAGCTTTTTGAATATCGCCTGCTTTGATAAGTGCTTGACTGTAGGCGATCATTGTCCGTTCGTCGCTATCTTTTTCAGCAAAGGCTTTTTCAAATGCTTGCATCGCTTCACGATCTTTGCCCAATCGGCTGTACATTAAGGCGGCCGAAACGTAGGGGCTTTGCAGTTTGTCGTTCAGCTTCTTAGCTTTGACGAATTCTTGATATCCTTCCGACTCCTTGCCAAGCATGAAGAGAATTTGTCCTTTGCGTGAAAGGGCTGAAGTGTCCTCAGGATCTTGCTCTAGCCATGCATCGAGATAAGTCATTGCTTTTTCCCAACGCTCTCGGCGTTCGGCAATGATGGCAAGTCCCCGATTAGCACGAATCTGAAAACGACGTTTACGCTTAGCGTTTTTCGTGTAATTTTCGAT
>CAYGQU010000102.1:0-4371 GCA_964352045.1 uncultured Planctomycetaceae bacterium | reverse complement strand
ATTTTCGATCATCGAAGCGGTCTTATCGAAAAGTGCCTCGGCTTCAATCGTACGATTGTTGACGAGCGCCTCTTCGGCCAACAGCAAGTAGGGTTCGGGATCATCAGCCGAATCTTCGACGACGGCTTGTTCGAGTGCAGGTCGAATTGCAGCGGAGTTGCCGGCAAGCAAATGCATGGTCGCCATCATGACACCAACTGGTGGCAATTTGTCATCTTTTTGAACTGCCCGTTCAAGAAAAGTACGAGCACTGAGTTGATCACGATTTTCAAATCGCTTGATTGCTTCGGCAATGTCGCTGTAGCGAGCCGCATCGGGATTAGAGACACTGTTGCCGATCAAGGCTTCGGGAGTAATTTGCCCTGTTTGTGCCAACAGTGACGGGGTTATCGTCAAGCCGACTAGCAGGCTGGCAAGGCACACCAACCGAGCTGCTTTTTTATACGGGTCTGCTTTTTTGAAATTGGCAAACGGGGCAGAAAAGGGTTGAAACAACTTGTCCTTTAGGAGCATGCGATTCCTCAGAATTTGGTTGGTACCGAAGTGCTGTCATGCAGTATTAGCTGACAGCATTGGTCGGAATAATGGATTATTGCGAGAAGGTTATTCGTCTTGATCACTTTCAGAACTATAGCGAGCAAATTAAGAGTGATAACTCTAGGTCGTAAAGCAGCTTGCGATAGTTCCTTAGTAAACTTCTTAAGGCAAGAAATTCCCTGATAGTACGTTACTCAGACAAGATCTGTACCATGTGGGTCGTCACTCAGGTGCCAGCATACCGAAAATTGGCAACTTTGGGGCGTAAAGGAACGAGGCTTGCAATAAGTATTTTGCCAAAAAGACTAACTACGCACTGTCTGCGTAAATTAGGCCGGTTGAACAGGCATCGCAGTACGCCATTGACCCTACCACGGCAGAGCTATAAGCTTTTATTATAAAACAATTTACGGCCATTAACGGAGTCTTGGCAATAGTTTATTAGCTTGAGCTTAAGTTGCGAAGGGACTCCCTGCGGATAATTTTCGCTGAACATAGTGCTATTCGCTCTGCCAAACCTATCGGATGGAGCCGCAGTAGCACGCCAATTTGGCAGTTGCTAGAAGGGTGACTGCGTTTATAGCCCACGAAAATTATAGCTTTTGTCGTAACTTTTACCTCCACCACGGCTACCCTCACCACGACGCTGATCATGGACCTACTTGAACGTATCTGGGAACTACTCGGAGCGATTGTTAATGTTGTTCTCGGTCGTTTTGAACGAGCGATTACCGGCGTATTCGGCTCGGCAAATGCTCGGTATCTGAAACGACTTGCGCCCAAGGTCGATGCGATCAATGCACTGGCTCCTAAAATGGAAGCCATGAGTGATGAGCAACTTCGCGAGCAAACAACTTTGTTCCGCAAACGACTCGAACAGGGAGAAACGCTCGATGATTTACTCGTCGAGGCGTTTGCCGTTTGTCGCGAAGCGGGGCGGCGCTACATGTCTATGCGACATTACGACGTACAGCTAATGGGGGGCATGATCCTTCACGAAGGGAATATTGCCGAAATGGTAACTGGCGAAGGGAAGACCCTAACCGCCACATTGCCAGCCTATCTGAATGCCTTAGCGGGAAGCGTGCATGTCATTACGGTTAACGATTACTTGGCCCGTCGAGACATGGAATGGATGGGTCCGTTGTTCACGAATCTAGGGCTCGAGGTCGGAGCCATCTACTCGGGCATGGAACCAGACGAGCGCCAAGTTGCCTATGCCTGTGACATTACCTACGGAACGAATAACGAATTTGGATTCGATTATTTGCGTGACAATATGCGTACGTCGGCAAGGGACGACGATCGCTTTCCTAAGCGGTCTCAGCAAGCGCAAGGACGTCTGGTTTATGCCATCATTGACGAAGTCGATAATATTCTGATTGACGAAGCGCGTACGCCACTAATCATCTCCGGACCAGCCGAAGATGACATCACGAAGTATCAGCGTGCGGACAAAGTTGCTCGGGCGCTCAAAAAAGAAATACATTTCGAAGTCAAAGAGAAAGAGCACACAGCCAACCTAACCGACGAAGGGGTTCGCGAAGCGGAACGCATTGCCGGCGTCGAAAGCTTCTACACGGCTGGCAACATGCAGTGGCCCCATTTAATTGATAACGCCCTCAAAGCACATTACCTCTACAAGCGGGATGTGAACTACGTTATTCAAGATGGCAAGATTGTTATTGTCGATGATCACACGGGCCGATTGATGGAAGGCCGACAATGGTCCGATGGCTTGCACCAAGCGGTCGAAGCGAAAGAGGGGGTTCAAATCAAGCAAGAGAACCAAACCCTTGCGACAATCACCCTGCAAAATTTCTTCAAACTCTATGAAAAAATCAGCGGCATGACCGGTACCGCTTTGACCGAAGCGGGAGAATTTTGGAGCATTTACAAGCTTGATGTGATCGGTGTACCGACGAATCGACCAATGCAGCGGCTCGAGTACCCCGATGTGATTTATTGCACCGAAAAAGAAAAATTCGTTGCTTTGGCAAATGATATCGAACGACTCCATAAACACACGACTGTCGAATTGACCAATGGCGATTGGGTTGTTGGGCAACTGACAAGCGAAAACGAACAAGAAGTAGAAGTCGAACTCGCGGGCATGAACGAACGCCAGGTCGTGCCTAGGGCGAAGATCAAGTCGATCCAGAAGCCAGGCCGACCGATTTTGGTTGGTACCGTCTCGATTGAAAAATCGGAACGCCTCTCGAACTTGCTCGATGGCCGAGGTATTAAGCACGAGTTACTCAATGCAAAGCAGCACCAACGCGAAGCCGAGATTGTCGCCCAGGCAGGTCGAATGGGGTCCGTCACGATTGCGACCAACATGGCAGGTCGTGGTACGGACATCGTGCTGGGGGGAAACCCCGAGACCATGGCATGGGCCCAATTGCAGGATAAATATGAGTCACGTCTCGAAGTGCCAAATGATGTGTGGGAAGAGCTGGTCGAAAAGATCGACCAAGAGTTTGGCATGGCCAAGCAGGGGGCCGAAGTCAAAGAACTCGGCGGACTTTGCATCATTGGTACCGAACGGCACGAAGCTCGCCGAATCGACCTCCAATTGCGTGGCCGAAGTGGACGTCAGGGTGACCCCGGCTCGAGTCGTTTCTATCTTTCACTTGAAGACGATTTGATGCGAATCTTTGCTGGCGATTGGGTGAAAGGCATGCTAACCCGGCTTGGCATGCAGGAGGGAGAAGCAATCGAGTCAAAGCTAGTAAGTCGCCGAATTGAAGGGGCTCAGAAAAAAGTCGAAGAACGTAACTTCGAGGTGCGTAAGAACCTACTTGAATACGATGAGGTAATGGACGAGCAGCGTAAGCGAGTCTATGGCTACCGACAACAGATTCTTGACGGTGTGAACTGTCGTGACTTGTTGCTTGCCATGATCCGCAATCAAATCAACGATCGGCTCGCCGTTTTGTTGGAGCCTCGTTACGGTGTCGAGTCATTTGCTGCCGTTGCTGGCAAGGAACTGGGCGTTGAGTTAGATGCACGTGACTTCCGTAACTTGCCTTACTCCGAAGCAGATAAACTTGCGCACGACGAAGCAGAACGAGTTGCTGAGTCGCAGGTATTTGATGCGATCGAAGAGAACCTTCCTGAGACGGAAGAATCTGACTGGAACTGGGGTGCTTTGGCGAAATGGGCGAGCGTTCGCTACGGTCTTAGCCTTCGTGACCGCGATCTCAAAAAGCTAGGTCGCGATGACGTGGCCGAGCACTTGATTGACAAAGCACGCGCGGCGCTTGCCAAGATTGATTTGTCAGGAGGTGAACGATTCCTCGAAACTGGCTTTGGTGTCCGAACCGCTTGCGATTGGTTAAAGGACAAGTTCGGGGTTGAACTTGATGCTGACGCTTTAATCAATGCCGATGCAAAAGAAGTTCGTCAACTAGCCATCGAAAAAGCAACCGAAGCCTACGATAGTCGTGAAGCCGAGTATCCCGTGCTTGCTGGTTTGTACCGCTATGCCACGAAGCAAGGCCTTGACCGCGATGGCTTGGTTGATTGGGCGGCAAAACGATTTGGCGTCGAGCTTTCGCTTGACGACCTCAAAAGCAAGCAACGAGAAGAGATCCGTCAACAACTGGTCGGATATAGTCGCAAAAGGAATGAAATCGCTGCCGAGGTTGCCAAAGAAGCGATCAGTCGCCTCGATTCGATCTATGGTAAAGATACGAGTCTCAATGCAACACTCAGTTCGATTTCGGGGGATAGCTCAGCACTAGACGAATTCGTCAACTGGTTGAACGAAAAGACAGACGCCACGACTGAAACAGCATTGACAACCGACGACCTAGCGAAGCTCACCCGTGA
>CAYGQU010000101.1:0-8530 GCA_964352045.1 uncultured Planctomycetaceae bacterium | reverse complement strand
GTCAAAGCTAATTTGACTTACGCCAGGAGGATCACCAATGCTAGGAGCCACGCTTCCGGTTAAAGCACCGACAAAAGTAGCACCGCCAACGACTTCTACTTTCATCGAAGTCGGGCCGTTTGTCGCTCCAATTGTATCAGCAGAGACAGTAACGCCACCACCGTTAGGACCGAACCCATCAAGCCCTGTTTCAAAATCGTAAGCGACAGTAGCTTGAACTGATGAGCCGGTTAAGGCAGTCGCGGTAAGTATCGCAACGCCGCATAAAAATTTTCTCATTGGTACATCCTCATAGGAGCAAAGTAAAAAAAAACTCGAAAATAGGTTAGTTAAATGTTGAAATTGCCATGCTCAATCTTTAATTTTCACCTCTTAGACCTAACCACTATAGTTGAAACTAGAGAGGCTAGTAGCATTATAAAGCTGCTTGGTTCAGGTACAGAAGTAGCTGCAGAACTTGACACTATGGTAGATCCATATTCTTGTACCCAATAATCGTAGTCGAAAGCATCTACGACTCCGTCGGGTATCCCTAACAAGTCACCCGTCGTCGTGCCATCTCCGTCTGGCCCACTGCCGTCTAGATTATCTCGCCAAACGGTGTAATCGGCTGCATCAACAAAGCCATCTCCGTTGTAGTCGCCACCATTGGGACCAGGCAGTGATCCAACTCGGATATTGTCGATGTAGCCCGTCCATGGTGCATTACTCGATTTATTGATATAGATCTGAAACCCAGTCGGTACCACATCGTTTGCGCCTCCACCATCAATCCCAAAAATATCGTTGAAACCTTTTTCAGTTTCAAAAGTAAGTGGATGGGTTGCGTCTGTAAGATTCATACGGATTTCGTGGGTTCCCACTTCAAGATCTCCCAACGATACCTGTTCATCAAAGAACTGAACTTGGAGATCCAGTTGTCCTCCAGGAAAGTCAGGTTGCGAAACACCAAAGATGGTAACACCAGCATCAACAAAACCTTCATCTTGTGGGAATTGCTCAGTAATCGTGAGATCATAAAGGATGAAATCCAGCCCAGGAGGGTTTGCAATGAATGGATCGAGTTGATCGGTAAGTGCACCAACAAAAGTTGCACCCTGTACGATATCTACTTTAAGAGACTGGGTTCCTTCCGTAGCACCAATTGTATCTTGGGTTACGGTGACACCTGGACCATTTCCCGCAAACCCTTGGGCATCTGCCTCAAACGAATAAGCAAGATCAAGTGCCAATGAAGTTTGTGAGCAGAGTAAAAAAGCAGTCAGCAATGTCGCGAAAAGGACTCTTGTCGAAAAGTATTCTTTAGGTTGCATGATCAATTCTAACCATCTCATGAGTGTTTTCTCTTTCAAGATGCTGTAACGTAACAAAGCGATACGTTTAGCATTTTCTAGGGTGTGAGGCATCAGCTAGCCTGTGCTGTAAATCTGAGTGCTTCAGGTTGCCGGAGGAAAAACCGGGAATTTGTTAGTAAACTATGTAGTGCTTTGACGTGCATAAAGTGAAGCTGACGCTTAAAACAACTCCACTCATGGCTTAATCAACAGTGGCTTTTGTTTTTAAAAGCTACTAAATAATTGCCGTTTGGTAATTCCAATTCTCATGAGAATGAAGACTAATTGCAAGACGATTTGTCGTGAATTGCTTTTTATGCGCAAAATAGATTCTAACTCAATCGAAAAAATAGCGTTCAAGTCGACCGGATTATTTTATGCCCTTTACAATATCGAAGTGACTGCTAGTTTAAGTCAATACGTACCACTTTGAGTACCTAGGCTGTCAAATATCTAGGCTGTCGGTTGGCTACCGCAAATAAAGCCCATAGCTGTTATGAAGAATTCAGTTGAGGAGTTGAGAAAGATGCAGAAACAACTACTAAATTGCAAATTGTCTTCTCTAGCGAGTTTATCTCCAAATCACCGCGTTAACAAAATTTCAGCCTGCTTAGCTCTTGCCATCTGCTGCACAAGCCTTATCGGATGCGGACCAAAAAGTGATCGGTTGGAGATTAGTGGCGAAGTAATGCTTGATGGCGAGCCACTCGACAAGGGAACAATTCGCTTTACTGCGAAAATAGATGGTAAAGATTTAGCAGCCGGCGTTTCAATTAAAAACGGAGAGTACCTAATTCCTAAAGAGAAAGGTTTGCCTCCCGGCACCTACTCTTTGGAAATTAATTCGCCTGACAAATCAGGTAAAATGGTTCCTTACTTGCAAGGCAAGACGCCAACGGGCTTAATGGTAGCTGTGAACCGAATTCCAGCTGAATACAATGTGAGCGGTAATAAGACAATCGAAGTCGATGCTGCTACAAAAAATCATTTTGTTTTTGACATCGTTAGCAAACCATAACTTGCTTTAAAAAATTGACTTACTGTAACTCTACAACCGATACGAGGTTACTTTAGATGAAGAATAAATCTCAAGGATTTACGCTGGTAGAATTATTAGTAGTGATCGCAATCATCGGTATTTTGGTTGCCTTGCTACTTCCTGCCGTTCAAGCGGCTCGTGAAGCAGCGCGACGTTCGCAGTGCGTTAACAATCTTAAACAACTTGGGATTGCAATGCAAAATTATCATGATTCCTACCAAAGCCTGCCCCCTGGTAATGTTAGTTGCTGCTGGGGAACTTGGCAGATGTCTATTCTACCTTTCATTGAAGAGCAAGTTCTTGCAGACTCGTATCAATTTCTTCCAAAGAATGCACAGTTCTTTGAAAATGAGTACCGTTACGACGCACTTGATTTAACTACCAATCCACCAATAAGAAATTTGGAAGTATCTCAATCTAGGCTTCAAGCTTTCACGTGCCCTAGTGATGAGCCTCAAGTCGATGAAGTTGGTATTACCAATAACAATTATGCGGCTAACTATGGCAATACAAACCACATTGGTACTAACTATAAATTGCCGAATTTCCCAGATTTCGTAGAGTATCTAGGCAGTCCATTTACTGGGATTGACTCAAGTATTACACCTGGAGATACGGGAATTGAAGTGCCGTTTCGGAAGATTTCTGATGGTTTAAGCAAGACTCTTTTGGTGTCTGAGGTAATACAAGGTCAGAGTGGCGATAATAGAGGTCGGACTTGGTGGGGTTGGAGTGCTGGATTTGAAGCTTTCTCATCACCCAACTCGACTGAAGATGACATACTTCAAAATGAAGAAGCAGATTGTAATGATGAAACAGCTCCTAATCCCCCATGTAGTGGGCCTATAGGACCCAACATCATGCGAGCTGCTGCTCGAAGTCGGCATCCTGGAGGAGTTAATGCTGTACTTTGCGATGCCTCCGTTCATTTCGTCACCGATAATGTCGAGCTGTCCGTATGGCGGGCTGCTAGTACAACGCAAGGTGAAGAGGCTTACGGAAGTATTTCTCAGTAAGTATTTGCATGATTAGTAGCTTACTAACTTTCGTAGAATGTCTCTTAGAACTGAAACGTTGGTAAATTGATTACTCATCTGTTTTGGTATCGCTGAGATAATAAGCCAGCTAGCCTCTTCGCGTCGCTGTATGTTTTCATTCAGCATAAGCGAAAAGATATCCCGGCTAGTTGTATTATAAAAAGTAATAATTCAAAATGGATATGGCTGATCTAATCTTCACGGCATGGCGTCCGTTTGATCATGATTTACTCCATGGAATACGAAGCCGATTAGGTTTGCTGACACTATAATCTCTTCAGTGCATGACTATCTAACGTCTTACAATTCAAGTTATATTTTGGCAGTGTTAGGACATTGACGTGAACCCTTTTGTTAGGATGCAACAATGTCTATTTAGTACGGCACTCACCAGACTAGCCACCATATCTGTCGTATTCTTCACGGCACATTCTCTTATCGCCCAATCGAACGATAGTAATAAACCTCTGTTAGCCTACGTTGGTACTTTCAGCTCACCGCTTCAAAACGTATTGCCAACACAAGTTGATCTGCCGGAAAGCAATGGAAAAGGAATCCATCTTTTTTCAGTAAATCGTGCTACTGGAGCTATGACGCCAATCGACATCCAAGCCATGGGAACAAGCCCTAGTTGGCTTGTCCTGAGTGCTACGGGTGGAAACTTATACTCTGCCAATGAAACCGACCGGTTGGGCGAAAGTAAAGCAGGCTCGGTGAGTGCATTCTCAATTGATCCTAATGACGGAAAATTAAAAAAACTCAACACGGTTTCATCAGGAGGTGCTGGACCAACTTATGTGAGTATCCACCCTTCAGGAAAATTCGTATTTGCGGCTAATTACTTTGCTGGCTCGGTAACCGTATTGCCAATAGAACCCAATGGTTCACTAGGAGATGCAACTGATGTCAAGTTGGGAATTGGAGAGATAGGCCCGAAGATTGCAACTAACGCACCTCCTGGAAGTTTTGCGGTCAGTGGTCATGACCATCCGCATGCTCATATGATTCAAGCTGATCCTTCTGGAAAATTCATACTCCATGCTGATTTGGGATTAGACAAAATTTTCGTTTGGAAATTTGACCAAAATAATGGCAAGCTGAGTCCCCATGAGCCTCCCTCGATTTCGCTGCCACCAGGCGACGGCCCGAGGCATTTTTGTTTTCACCCTAGCGCGCCTTGGTTTTACTCCATTCAAGAAGAAGCATCGACTATCACGGTCTTTGATTTTGATAAAACTCAAGGTCAGTTAGACTTTCGACAGACGATTTCAACGCTACCAAAAGGATTTGCAGGAACCAATTATTCTTCCGAAGTTCTGGTTTCGTCAGACGGTCGTTTTCTCTATGCCGGAAATCGATTGCATGACAGTATCGCTATTTTTTCGATTGAAAATAGTGGCGAGATTACTTTGTTAGATGAAGTCTGGACGCAAGGGAACTACCCGCGGAGCTTCGCATTTGACCCGTCAGGCGAATTTCTTTATTGCTGTAACCAGAGAAGCGATCATGTCGCTGTGTTTCGAGTAGATCGCGGCACAGGTAAGCTTGAATTTACTGGCAATTATTCCGCTGTTGGAAACCCTTCCAGCATCGTTTTTCTAGATATAGCCAGGTAGTTATTGACTGTAGTCTAAGCTATCCATCCGATACCAAATGTCATGGGCGGCTTCTTGTAAAGGATTCCTTTTATTTGACATTCGATCCTGTGAAGCTTCCCAAAAGAATACGCCGCGAAGTTTTTTTTCTCGCGCCCATTTTGTCTTAATTGCAATCGACTCTTTATCATCGTATCCGATGACACCTAGTCCACTTGGAGAATGTAGCCAAGGTGTTTTAGTCTCGTTATCCCAGGTACGCTGCCAACCATTCTTCAATAAAATAGGGATTTCATAATACCTTTTTACGTCTAGCCCTTCTGTCTGGACTCCTTCTGTAGAGCAATAGGGTGAAGCAACATTAAAACCACGGGCATATAGTGGAAGGCCAAGCAAGATTTTCTCAGTCGGTAGCTTACGCTCTTCTATTAGGTAGTTAATTGATGTTTCTATCGATTGATTTTCATCTTTGGGCGTTTGGGATGAGGTGCTCAAAGGAGAGTGATGCCCTGCGAAATCCGACCAGTTGCCTGAGTAGTCGTAGGTCATCACATTGATCCAATCAAAATTCTCTAAGATCATCTTGTTTGAGAGCCAGACAAGGGTTTTCGGATGCGCTGATACTGCCATCGTTAGCTTCATCGAACGTTCTTTTCGTTTACCTAATTCTTCTAGTCCTTCGCGGAACCTCCTTGCTAGGCGATCAAAACCAGGCATCTCTTCACGCGAGTCAGGATACTCCCAATCAAGATCAATGCCATCGTAGTCAAATTCATCAACAATCTCTAAGACCGAACTTATGTAGCGATCTTCAGCTTCAGGATTCATGACGATTGCTAGAAAGTTGGCGTCCCATCCCCATCCGCCTAACGATAGAAATACTTCAACGCCATGCTTATGCGAATCCGCAGTCAGTTGCCTATCAGGCACCAACTCATTAGGTATTAAGGATCCATCTTTGTTCGCCGTAATAAAGGCGTGGCATAAGTGAGTGTACAGATCGTAATTTAGATCGACTCCTGAGCCATTCACGTAGGAGAGGAAAACCGTATCTGATTTGCTTGGTTCATCTGCTTTAAGACTGAGCGTATGAATCGTAGAGATTACTAGAAACGAAATAATAAGGGCTAGAAACCGCTTCTCTTTTACTTGGTGCATTTGCATAACTCTAGGTAAGCAGTGAATTACTCTGTTACTGAATTAGATCGATAGGAAAGAGCCAAGAGAAGTGCGGTAATAATTCCGATGGACGCTAACCCTAGTGACATTCCAGTATCACCATACAACCACAATCCAGTCGCAAATAATGCTGAGTAGACCATTACACACCCAAGGAACATTCTGAGAATTCCAAGTGGAAGATTGTCCTCTGGGTCGGTTGGAGGTATAGGCGATCCCGATTCGATAGCTCTTTGCTGAATAGGTTTCCAGCCAGGCCCTGAGGGGCGGACTTTCCGACAAAATACTTCAAGCACTTCTTGGCTTTCGGGCTGAGTAAGCATCGTTACCACGATCCAACCGATGGTAGTTATAACGACGCCTAGAACCAATTGAACCCATTCTGCTAGACCTAGAGAATCAGAGTATTGCGAAAAGAAGATTGCAATGACAAACGAAATTATCATAGCGGCAATCTCGCTGTAAGCATTGATTCGCCACCAGTACCAACGCAAAATAAATAATAGGCCAGTTCCTGCTCCAAGTTGGAGAATGATTTGAAAACCTTGAGTAGCGGTTTGCAAGAAGAGTGCCATGGTCGCAGCACAAACCATCATCACTACTGTTGATAGCCTGCCAACAAAAACTAGTCGTTTATCAGATGCGTCGGGGTAGATAAAACGCTTATAGAAATCATTCACGACGTACGAAGCGCCCCAGTTTAGATGCGTAGAAATGGTTGACATGTATGCTGCAAGTAAAGAAGCCAACACAATTCCCAACCATCCCGTAGGCAGCGTTGTTAGCATTGCAGGATATGCTAGATCATCTCCAAGCTTGTCTTGCGAAACATGAGGAAATGCTTCTTGAAGAGATGCAACGTCAGGGTATACGACCAAAGATGCTAAAGCAACAAGAATCCACGGCCATGGACGTAATGCATAATGAGCACAATTGAAAAACAAGGCTGCTGCTGTGGCATGTCCAGGTGATTTAGCGGCAAGCATACGCTGCGCTAAATACCCACCACCACCGGGCTCCGAGCCAGGATACCAAACGCTCCACCATTGGACGGCGAGTGGAATAATTAATACAGACATAAAGGTGTTCGTTTTATCAGCATCGCTCCAGTCCATTGGTGGAAAGAAATCTAACTTTCCTTCCACTGCCTTGCTGGACACTAATTGAGCCAAGCCACCAACCTCTGGACGATTTACCGCGAAGTAGGCGGCGGCAATTGACCCAACCATTGAGAAGACGAAAAGCAATCCATCGGTTAACACAACTCCTCGAAATCCGCCTGCTGTGCTGAATAAAATCGTTACTATAGACGCAGTAAAAATCGATGTCATAGGTCCTATACCCAATAGGACCTGTCCCATCTTTATCGCAGCGAGCATGACGATAGACATGACAACAATATTGAACATGACACCCAAATACAACGCTCGAAATCCACGTAGCAAAGCAGCCGGCTTTCCACTATAGCGGATTTCATAAAAGCCTAAATCCGTATCGAGTTCCGATTTGCGCCATAATCGGGCATAGTTGAATACGGTTAGCATTCCCGTTAGTAAAAAGCCCCACCACACCCAGTTTCCTGCAACCCCTTTAGTGCGTACTAAGTCTGTTACTAAATTGGGTGTGTCGGCAGCAAAAGTTGTTGCGACCATTGAAGTACCAAGCAGCCACCAAGGCATTCCTCGGCCCGATAAGAAAAACTGCGATGGATCTTTCCCCGAAGTTTTAGCTACGGCTATTCCGATTAGTAAAACAGAGGCGAGAGAAACGATAACTATCGCCCAATCAAGCATTTGCGGATGTACCGCGGTGCTTGCTGCTAAAAGAAGATTGGCTGTTCGCATTAAATTCTCTTCGACTAGTGGAGCTAAACGAACAGCTTCACTAGCGATAGCCGACGTAGGCATAGAAAAATGAAAGCTGAAGGGCACACGTGCTTGCCAATTAGCTCAACTGCCTACGATTTCACTCAAATCGCTAAACCAATGGCGTATTTTCGCTAAAAGGCATTTACTAAACAACCTGTAATATATAGGCTAAGGGTAAGATTTGCAACGCCGTAGAGGCTAACGCATTTCCAGGCTAAGCAGATAGAGTGATAGACTTCTATTACGATTACTTTGTGATAGATACGAGAACGCTTGCGTAGGGCCTTCCTAGTAGAAGCTAGTGAGTGATTACGTTGTTGGCATTTTTCTTTAAGGCTAAAAAATGAGCACGCAGTCCTTAATCCAACCCAAATTACTCAGCCAAATCAATGAGCGATTAGTATTCAATTCGATTCAGAACCATGGTCCATCCACTCGTGCTGAGATGACCAAGCATATTGGGGTGACTTTCCCAACT
>CAYGQU010000100.1:0-8594 GCA_964352045.1 uncultured Planctomycetaceae bacterium | reverse complement strand
CTTCATGCCCTTCTTAGTTCAATTTTTCTAAATGCTAACGATCGAATGCCAATCGCTCCCTTAGGGCATTCCCCAACGGCGTCTTAATCCCCACTCGGTTGACATTACTACGACCAGCAATAAGAAAAAGTACCAACGATCCCAAGGTGTAAACCGTGAGGTAATCTGCTGTTTTTCTTCCAGCTCTTGCTCGGCGAGTTCGTCGAGTAACGTGGGGAGTTCCTCAGGAGCGAGTGCCTTACCGCCAACCGAGGAAGTCATTTCTGCCAAGCGGGCCAACCCACTCGGATCGGCTGCCGGTCGGTCGAGTTCTAAATCTTGCCGGGGCACCGTGAAACGCGATTTTGCTATGCCAACTGACTCGCGCCCCTTGAATGCTTCGACTTCGACTGTGTAGTCACCCGCTAGTTGGGTTGTTAAAAAGCTGGCAGTTGCCCGCTCGGCATTGCTTGGCAACGAGAGCGGTTCGTTCGACCCGTCGGGCAATAGCACCTTCGCCTGGTACCGAATTTCGTCGGCAACCGGTTTTTGCTCAGAAGCTTGCAAACGAACGGTTGCCGCGATGTCGAGTTGTGATCCTGCCGTTAGGCGACGCGATGAGAGTTCAATCCGGACGGGACTCCCCGATTCATCTTCTTGCTTTGCTAGCCAGAGGATGACTTGCCGCCAGAAACGCCGATGCAATTCACCCTTGCCCGCCAAGACCCAACGCCAGGTCGAATCGCCAGCAAAAGCGAGCACTCGACCCAAACCAGGTTGGCCCACGAGCAGTAGCGGAACAGGGCCAACGGTTGTATCTGCTTCTGCCAACACCGAAGCATTTCCTTTGATTCGCGCCCGATCGAAACGGTTGGCACCAACCAGTGGTGGCAATGTGAGCCATGCCGAACGGCCTGTGTTGTCCAGTTGCATCACAGGGTGCCTTTCTCCCCTAGGCAGGGCAGGAACCATTTGGAGTGGACCCGACACATGCACATCTTCTCGCATCGGTTGCCCGAAAGCTTGCCTCTCGGCGCGGCCCATTTCAAGAGGCAAGATGTCCGCCATCGGTGTCGAGCGGTGTCCCCCTGGCCCGAAGCTATGCCGACCTCCGATCATCACCAAGCCAGCTCCTTGCTCAACAAGTTCGGCAATTCGATTCCAACTTTTTAGGTCGAGGGCATCGGTATCAAGATCATCCACGATAAGAACGTCAATTTTTTGGTCATTCAGTAAATCGGTAAGATCCCGACGGGGGCGTCGGTAGTTGAACGGTTCGGAAGGCCGTTCGACCACAATGTCGGGCGACGAAGCCAGCGAGGCTCGTACGAACCGCTGTTCGATGCCGGGCATTCCGCCAACTCGCGTTGCGCCGGCTAGATACAAGACACGAATCCCCCCCTCACGTACCGTAACGAAGGTGCTAATTTCGTTGTTGTCGGTAAGTGTCTCACCTTCGAGCGAAACCGCGCGGACCGTCAGCTTCCATTCACCCGATTCGAGGGGCGTGTGGGTCAGATCAATCGGATAAACATCCACACCAGGCCGAATCATAATGTCGATCGAATCAACAACCAATTCTTGGTTTGCTCGGCTTTCCCATAGCAATTGCACTTGAGCTGTTCGATTGGGAAAACCAGCCGTACGCAGCAACCCGGTCGCTTTAAGCGGTGCGCCGGCAAAGGCTCGTTCACTGACGACGAGGTCTTCGATCGCAAGGTCTGACCGAGCACGGCTGGCCCGATCACCAATGGCAAAAGCATAAAGCGGCACCCCCTCGGCAGCCAATCGACGCGCCGCAATCTGGGGCGAAAGATCGCGTGGCGGTATTGCTCGCTGCGCGCCATCGCTTAGCAACACAACGCCCATGAGTCGGGACTTTGCCTCGCGTTCCATCATCTCCGCCAAAGCTGCTCCGATCGCGGTTTCGTCTCCCTCGGGCGACTCAGGGAGTTGCACCTTTCCTGCTTCAACTAGGGCGGTTTCTAATTTGGCGCCGAAGTGGTACGCATGCACTTCGTTTTTCTTGGCGATCTTGGCGATAGCCGTTTGAGAAGCATCAAGTTGATCGGTTGCACTCTTCCATCGCGAAGCGTCTGCCAAGCCATCTTCAACCTGCATGCTACGCGACGAATCCGCAAGCAAAAGTAAGACCGATCGAATGGGCTCCGTCTTTACAGCAATCAAAGTCGGACGAATCCATGCGAACAACAGTAGAAGCGATGCGAGCAAACGAAGAGCAACCAAGGCCGTGCGCTGTTTGCCTGTCAGGGGAGCTTGTCCACGAGGTTTGATCAGCCAGGCAGTCGCCACGAGCAGTACCGCCAAAGCGATGGCTATCCCCAGGCCGCCGACAGGATCAAAGCTCCATTGCATTTAAAGTTGACTAACCTCTCTATTTATATCAACTGAATGAAGTTCTGAGGAATCCGAGTAAAAACGATTCGACACGAACTGCTCGGCAAGAAACACCAACACGACCAAGGCAATGACCCAAGCGTACAGCTCTCGGCCAACTCGCACTAACTGAATACTTCGTGCCAATCCGTCACGGTCATGCACGAGCGAAACGCGATCTTTGCCAAGCCGCTCTTCGATTTGCCCAAAGGGTACTCGTTCAAGTTGCCCCGCTTCTTCGGAAAGATTGATGGCAAACAAACGGTGCCAACCATTGGCTTCGCCCCCCGCTGCAATTTCATAAAGGCCCGTTTTATCGGCGGTGCCAATCGTGATTTGCGATTGCCCGGGCAATCTGCTTTTGCGAATCGCATCGCCTGAGGGCATACGCAACACATAACCGGTTATATCCAAACCGCTAGGTAACGGAACAACCACCGTCTCGCCTGCTTCGAGATTCAGTCGAGTCGCTTGCAAACCACACAAGTACTCAACTATTCCATTGGCTAAAAGCATAAAGGGCCATGGGTCTTCGCCGGTCGGCAACAGGTTCCAAGGTTCGGGCTGATTCAGTCGATCGGAGAACGAAGTCGTTACCATCACCACACGGCCCTGGCCAAACAATTGATCAATCACAGCGGGCGCGCCATCAGCATACGAGGCGACGACAGCCGCCCCTTTATTGAGCGAATCTATTTCCCACCGTTGAAACACAGGATACGCAGGCCAAGGAATCGCCTCGGCATAGTCGGCCATTCGATTTAGCAGCGGGTGCGAGTATTCGATTGGACGTAAATAAGTCGAGTCACGCGATCGCCAGCGGAGTTTCGCAGGCAGCAGCCGCTGAGCCGCGCTTCGATTAAAACCCTCTAGCGAAGCGTGGCGGCCTAAAGCAACCCCCAAAGCGCCCCCCCCGGTCGTGTAATCAACCAACGAATTCCAAACTGCATCATCCAGCGGAGGTGGGTCGAGCATCACGATAGTTGAATAATCATTTAGCGATTGTTGTGCGATTTCACCGTATCTAACAATCGTACAATCGTACGGAGGGACTAATCCTGGTTCGAGCAAACTTGGAGCGACTGCCTCGCGAAAGAAACGAGCTTCCTCCGGTTGTTGTGCGACCAGTAACAACGAAGGGGGTGGTTTGACCTCGACGCAAAAAAATCGCCGGTCATCCAATGAGAGTGGATCGCTCGCGGCAAGCTGAACCACGCCACCGTGAAAACCTTCTTCAAGTCCATTGATCGAGAATAACACGTCTGTTTGGCGTGATGTCGTTACCACTTGGCCAACGGGTAAAGTTTCACCCGCCGATGTCGGGGCCCCAAATACGACGGGGCGTTCGTCCCGCTTAACGAGCTTTGGTTTGCCGACCTCGTCAGGTTCTTCAATCCATAACTGAGCGGTCGTTGGCGTTGATTTACCATTTGCAGAAATTGTCGCGCGTAACCGAAGAGGCTGCCCCATGGCGAGCGACTCTTGCTCTAACTCCAACGAACGTATCGCCACATTCTGTGGCCGATTAACACCAACGTCGATCAGCTGTAACGAAATACCGGGGCGTTGCTCCAGTTCTGCTGTTAAGTTATCGAGCATCGAATCATTCCAAACGCCGCTCGACAAATCGGTGAAAAAATAAACTTCGCGCCGAGAAGCAGCGAGATCATCAAGTTGCGATAAAGCATCGTTCAATGTTGATGCAAGGGGACGTGTTGCTTCAGCAATTTCAATTCGTCCAACACGCAGAAGGGCGCCGTCCGGCTTATCCTGCATCGCACCGTTCCACTTCCGACGATCGGCGATGATGACATCGGTCTCCGATGGCAAGCGATTGAGCAACCACTCAGCCGTTTCTTGCGCTACTTCGAGCCGCGATTGGTTGCGGCTTTGGTAGGCCATGTTGGGGCCATTGTCAAAGACCATCGCAATGGCAAACCCTTGCTTGAGGCTATCAGGCCTGGCAGCTCCCTTTGAACCCGGCGGCAGCAGCACGGGCCGTGCTAATGCCAACGCCAATAGGGCAACTGCCAAGCAACGAAGTGCGAGCAGCAACCAACGACGCAGCCGCAGCCGCGTCTCGTTCACTTGCCGACGTCGCTTGAGTAGCCGCAAGGCGGGAAAGACCAACCGTTGTGGCTCACGGCGCATCGCCAAGTGCAACGCAATCGGAATCCCGATGAGCGCGATGCCGGCAAGCAACAGTGGCGAAAGAAAGGACATGGGGGTGAGAGCTTTCAGCGGTCAGCGATAAGCGGTCAGCTCTTTTAGGCTGAAAGTTGATCACTGAATGCTGACCGCTCCCTCAAGCTCTCTGGCGGCGGGTGGCAAGGTATTCAGTCAAGGCACGGTCAAATGGCATACTCGTATCGAGTGGCACATAGTCGATGCCACTCTTGAAGCACTCTTCTCGATAGGCGTTACGCAACGCTTCGACCCCTTCGAGATAGTCTTTACGAAAGCCGTCAGCGTCGAGTTCTAAACGCTCCGACGACTCGGGCTCTTCAAAGTCGACGAGCCCACGAAACGGGAAGGTTACCTCCGCTTCGTCAAGCACATGGAACAGGATAACATCATGCCCGCCATGACGAAGACGCCTCAAAGCGGGGATCACGTTCTCTTCGTCGGTGAGCAAATCGCTGAAGATCATCACGAGACTCGAATGCTTGAGCATCGCGGCAAGTTGGATCAGACTCGCACCGATGTCGGTATCCCCTTCCGGCTTCAGCTTGGCAAGCAACGACAGTAGCGTCCCGATCTGGGTCCGTTTGCTCTTCGGCGGCAACGAGTGCGTGATATGGTCGGTGAACGCAACCATGCCGACCGGATCTTGCTGATGAACCATTAAGTAGGTGAGCGCTGCGGCAAGGCAAATCGAGTAGTCGAACTTCGTCAATTCTTGGCGATAGGTGTAAGCCATCGAACGGCTCAAATCCATTGCCAAATAGCCGGTGATATTTGTCTCGGCTTCGTACTTTTTGATGTAATACCGATCGGTCTTCGCATAAGCGAGCCAATCGATGTTGTCTGGATTATCGCCGGGCGTGTATTTGCGATGTTCCGAGAATTCAACTGAGAAACCGTGGAACGGACTTGCATGGAGCCCCTGCAGAAAGCCTTTAACGATGAACTGAGCGCGTAAGTCGAGCCGAGAGATTTGGCGAATGACTTCGGGCTTGAGGTAATCGTCAGCGGACATGGGGAATAAGCTTTCAACGGCAAGCTTTTTGAATAAGCTCACCATAAAAACACAAAGGAATACGAAGAGGAGCAATGTTGGATTAAGATTGTCGAATGTCGTAATTCCTTGGCGTCTTGGAGGTTCAATTTTCTTTCAAACTTGCTCACCCGAACTTTGGTATCGCGGGCGTGGGGACTTCTTTGAGGATCCGAAGCACGATGTCTTCGGTCGTCATTCCTTCGGCTTGGGCTTGGAAGTTGGCGCCGACGCGGTGGCGTAAGACGGGTAGCGCTACGCGCTGAACATCTTCGATCGCGACGCTGAAACGGCCATCCATGGCGGCAATCGCTTTGCCACCTTGGATCAGGAACTGACCGGCACGTGGACCAGCACCCCAATCGACAAGCTCTTGTACGAATTTTGGTGCCGATTCATCCCGGGGCCTTGTGGCACGTACGACCGAGGCGGCGTACTTGATGATGTGCTCACTGACAGCAACCGAGTTGACCAACTTTTGAATGTTGAGAATCGCTTTGCCTGAGAGGACTTTTGATACTTCCGGCTTTTCGCCCCGAGTGGTCGAAGTGAGAATCTTCTCCTCTTCGCTCTTGCTAGGGTAATCGACTTTGATGTTGAACATGAACCGGTCGAGCTGCGCTTCGGGGAGGGGGTAGGTTCCCTCTTGTTCGATGGGGTTCTGTGTGGCGATCGTGAAGAAGGGGTTGGGAAGGTCGTAAGTCGTTTGGCCGACCGTGATCTGACGTTCTTGCATCGCCTGCAAGAGCGCAGCTTGCGTCTTCGGTGGCGTTCGGTTGATTTCGTCGGCAAGAAGGATGTTGGCAAAGATGGGGCCTTCGACGAAGCGGAAATTGCGTCGCCCATGTTCATCTTCTTCCAGGACATTCGTGCCGGTGATGTCCGACGGCATGAGGTCGGGCGTGAATTGGATTCGCTTGAAGTCGAGATCCAAGATCTGGGCGAGCGTGCTCACCATGAGCGTCTTCGCTAGGCCGGGGACCCCTTCGAGCAAACAATGGCCACGGGTGAATATCGCTGCAAAAATTTGCTCGATGACGCCACTTTGTCCGACGATGACCTTTTGCAGTTCTTGCTGCATAACGTGCCGATGCTGCCGAAATTCTTGCAGTACATCGCCCAGATTGCGTGGTTTACCTGTTTGCTGTCCGGCTTGTTGCCCGGAAGAGCCCGATGAACCGGCGGCGGGTGGAGTTGGGGGTGGGGTGGCGGAACTCACGAATTTGTCTTGTTATTGAGGGTGAAATTACTGTAGGGACAGCATTTGCGGGCTTGTCGGTATAAGGTCTTAGTGGTTTGAACTACACGCATTCTAGGGCGTATCTAGCAAAACGACCAACACCTTGTTAGCTCATAGTCTTTACTTGTTTATCGACCGATGACAAGCAAAGGAGGACTTTTAGCGGGACTCCCCTAACGATGTGGTCACTAAAAAAGGTACCCTTTCGTATTACTTGTTCGTCGTTCTCTTAGCCCAAAGACCATGCCTCTGTTTGTTCGTCCGCCGATTGTAACGGTTTTGCTGATCGTAATGATCCTGTGCGCACCTTGCTGTCTAGAAAAAACCTATGCTCAACCCTCCGATGATCCGTTGGCTCGTCGGAGGGCTCAGCGCAATGCGCTCGATCCGGCTAAGGTGCTAACGTCGATCGATCGGGCGATTAGCTACCTCAAACGAAAACAAACGCCGCGTGGCAACTGGGACGATCCACCAGCATTTCCTGGTGGCATTACAGCGCTAAGCACATTGGCCTTACTTAATGCAGGCATTGATAGTTCGGATCCGACGGTCGCCAAAGGCATCGAATACCTTCGCACCTTAGACACGACCCGAAAGACCTATCTTGTTTCGCTTCAGATCATGGTCTACTCACAGGCCGAGCCGCAAAAGGATCGAGTTCGGATCCAGCAACTTGTGCAATGGCTAGAGAAAATTCAAATCAAAGAAGGGAAGAGCCCCGGCGGTTGGGGATATGGTGAAGATGATAACCTATCGTCCGATCCTAGTAACTCGCAGTTTGCCGTCCTTGCGCTTTATGAAGCGCAGCTTGCCGGGGCGAAAATTCAAGAAGAGACATGGCGACTCGCCGGGCGATACTGGCGCGAACTCCAAAATCGAGATGGCTCGTGGAGTTATCCGTCGCAACCAGCAAGTGGCAGCATGACCTGCGCGGGGGTGGGCTCGCTCCTGATCACGAGCCTCGCCAGTAAAACCTCCGATGCGCGGGTTGAAGCTGGCAAAGTTCGGTGCTGTGTTCCCCACGAAGAGGACGAAGCGATCGAGCGGGGACTCGCCTGGCTTGCTCGAAACTTTTCGGTACGTCGAAACCCGGGCGACCGAAAATGGCACTATTATTACCTCTATGCTTTAGAACGTGTCGGTAGGCTCTCGGCCAATCGTTTCATTGGGCAACACGATTGGTATCGCGAAGGAACCGCCTATCTGGTGAATTCGCAAGGAGACCCTAGCAATAGCTGGAGCGGCACGGGTACCGAGAACTACGAAGAGATTCCTACTTCCTTCGCACTACTTTTTCTATCGAAAGGGCGTCGGCCCGTTGTGATGTCAAAGCTTCAATTCGGTAGCGAAGAAGCAACGATCTGGAACCATCACCGCCACGATGCTGCGCATTTGGTCCACGAAGCCGAACTCGCTTGGGAATTGCCTATGACTTGGCAAGTGGTCAATGCCGAACAGGCAACGCGTGAGGACTTACAACAAAGCCCCGTGCTTTACATCAGTGGTACGCAAGTCGATGCCCTTATGCCCCAGGCAAAGAAATTGCGTGAGTACCTCGACCGTGGAGGCTTTCTCTTCGCCGAATCGTGCTGCGGTTCGGATGCGAACGCTCGGAAAAAGTTCGATCGTTTGGTCGAAGCGATTTTCCCTGAACCCGAATATGGTTTGCGACAAATGCGGCCCGAGCATCCGGTTTGGCGGATGGATGCACTCGTTCGGCCTGATTCGTCTTATGTTGGAAGTTTGTGGGCTGTTGAATAT
>CAYGQU010000099.1:2759-8600 GCA_964352045.1 uncultured Planctomycetaceae bacterium | reverse complement strand
ATGATTCGCTATTCTAGCAAATGCAATCTGGACTCGAATGAAGGGGGCAGGTCAAGACTCTCCAATCGTGAGTGGATGGATTTATCTACCGCCTCCTCTAGACGCCAAGAGCGTCTCTTTTCACAGATCAAAACTAATTGTTAAACCTCGTCAGAAAATAAAGACCTACGTGAAACAGTGTTACAGCCGCCTCGGGATCAAAATATACTAATAACATGCCTCATGCATCGTCTGTTCTATTTGATTTGATAAAGGATTAACGATAGATTACTTGTGGAATAGCTTCAGTTAAGTAACTGTTACTGGAGGATTCGCAACACTTATCTCACTCATCGAATTCTTGATTTACCAAATTTCATGGTCAATCGAGTAGGGAGTCTCTTCTAATGCACCCCGCGTTAACAACCGCCATAGTAGGCAACACGCCCTCAATATCCTCTTCGATTATGACCATTAAAATGCTCCTAAAGAGTTCGTCTTACCTGTTGATTTTTGTTTTGCTAACAGCGGGCAATACAGTGCAGGCTCAGGTAGGGAATCTACTTTGGGAAGAAAATTTCAATGATCTTGATAACTGGATCAAAGATACGGGCAATGGCAGTTGGGGTTGGGGGAATGGCGAGCTGCAATACTACTCGGAAGATAATGTGGATATTGCTGCTGTACCAGGCGAAACGGGCAATACTGCCCTTCGTCTCACAGCTAGGCAAGAAAGTGGTCCAGGCATTGTTGATCAATGGGGGAACCCACTGAATTACACCTCTGGCAAAGTGATCTCCAAGTCAAAGGTATCTCTACAGTACGGGATGATCGAGACAAGAGTCAGAGTTCCGGACCTCGACCTGGGGGGATGGCCTGCCGTGTGGCTGCTTGGCATGTCGAACTTAGATTGGCCTTTCAAAGGTGAAATCGACATGATGGAGATGGGGTCAAGCCAAGCATTTCGCGATCTGCACGACACACACAACGGTGGTAATGGGCTTAACAATTCTACCGTGAACCAAGTCGTAGGAGCTAATGCCATTTTTTATACGGAAGAGGCGGTTACGCCGCTGAATCCGTCGGGGGCAGCAAGCTTGTCATGGGACCCAGATGATGATTACGTTCGACCCTACTATAACCATACCTCGCCACTCACCGAACGCTTTCTTACCTATCGTTTGTATTGGGATGAGAACAGCTTACAGATGACGGTGGTTGATAATAACGTCGAGCATGACCTCTTTGCGACTCCGTTTGCGATCGACGACGAATCGGACGAGTTTAGACAGCCTTTCTACCTCATTGCAAACTTAGCAGTCGGAGGAGCATTTACTGATGCTTACAACCTGGGGGATCCTGGCACAGGGCAACCCGTTTCGATGCCGTATCCTGCAGAAATGTATGTGGATTACATCCGCGCCTACGAATGGAACGGTCAGGGGGATGTTCACTTGGGACCACCCACGGCACAAAAAGGTTCCTACGGGATTTTTACCGACAACACGCCTACGAACGGTGAACTAACAATCGGTATCGACTCGGATATCTATGTTTGGGAAGGAACCTTAACCGATGGAACGATCGCTCCGAATGAGGGAGACAACGCCATGTCTTGGCAGACGACAGGGCAAGGCTGGTTTGGTGCGGGTGTCTTATCGCATCAACCGCTAAACTTGTTTGAGTTCGGCGAAGGGCACCTTAACTTTGATATCAACGTGCCTGCCAATGTCACTTTCAAGATCGGAATTATCGATGCTTGGGGAAACCAGGAGTACGTGGAATTTCCTGCATTTCAAACAAAGTACGGTCTGACACGCAATGGTGAATGGGGGCAAGCGTCGATCCCCGTTAGCGACATCCGAGGTGAAGCGATCGATCTACAGATGCTGAGCTACTCGTTTGTCATCCTGGAAGAAAACGGAGTTGCTGCGAACTTTGCCGTCGATAATATCTACTGGGATTCACCCTTTACGATTGTCCCCGGAGACTATGACGGAGATGGCACGGTTGATGGCGATGACTACATCACATGGCGAGATTCCTACGGCTCGACAACCAATCTCGATGCCGATGGAAACAACGATGGCGTTGTCGATGCCGCTGACTACACGGTATGGCGTGACGCCCTCAATGCAATCGTCGCAACGTCGGCAAGTAGCATTAGCGTACCTGAGCCCGTGTCATTATCGCTCGTTATTGGTTTCGTTGTCGGCTTAATAATCCAATCTCATCGAAGAGATAATTAAGAAGGAGGGCTATGCTGACCCTTTAGATTTTGTAAATGTGTTGGGGTTTCGAGCAGATCCTAGCTAGCTTATACTCCCAGCCTAATCCAATGCATTTATTCAGCATTATGATGACATCCATTGCTCATCGTAATCATTAAAGGCTAGCCCATGTTGGAAAACTCCTCAGAATCCCATGTTAACGAGAGCGACGCACCAAGTGATGCAGCAAATAACACGCCAAGCCGGGTGCTCTTTTGGGGATGTTTTCTAGCACTGATCACGACTGCCTTTGGGTTCATCACCCGTATGTTTTTGGTGCCGACTTGGGCAGAAGAATTTGGGCTTGATCCTGCACAAGCGGGTCGGCTGGCGGGTATAGGAATTTGGCCCTTCGCACTGAGTATCATCGGCTTCAGTTTGTTTATCGATCGAATCGGTTACAAAACGGCGATGGTCATTTCGTTTTTGGGGTATGTTGTTTGGTCAATCATGGGCGTGAGCGCCTACTTCGTATCAAACGGTGGCGAGGGTAATACCGACCTTGGTTTCCAATTGCTTTACTGGGGAAGTCTGATTCTTGGACTCTCGAACGGAACGGTGGAAGCCTACATTAACCCAGTCGTCGCCACGATGTTTAATAAGGATAAAACCAAGTGGCTTAATATTCTGCATGCTGGTTGGCCAGGCGGATTGGTCGTCGCGGGTATCATCACGATCGGACTTGATTCGTTAAACAGCGATACTTATACGTTGCCATGGTGGATAAAAATCGCTATTATCACACCGCCGGCTATCGTGTTCTTTTTGATTCTGATTACGCAAAAGTTCCCGCTGCAAGAGCGCGTTGCTTCGGGCGTGAGCTATCGCGAAATGCTTGGCGAGTTTGGTGTCTTAGGCGCTTTGGTGGTTGGCTTTCTCGTGACGCTGCAATTGCTCGACTTTTATTCCAACGGCGGAGCCATCGAACTAAGTCCGACGATAAAAGGAATCTTTGTAGGCATTGGAATTGCCATCGTAGCGGGGTTTGGTATTTATACCAGATCATTGGGGACCCCCTTTTTGTTCTTCCTCGCATTGATTATTACTGATTTGGCTAGCACCGAGATAGGGACCGATGGATGGATTACGGGCATCATGGAAGGAGTACTCGAAGATGTTCATCCAGGTTGGCTGTTGATTCATACTTCGGCAATCATGATGTGTCTTCGATTCTTTGCCGGATCGGTCGTGCATAAGATTTCGCCACTCGGTTTGCTTGCCGTGAGTTGTGTGCTTGCGATCGCAGGACTTTACTCCCTATCTTTAGCTCAAGGAATGATGGCCATTTTTGCAGCGGCAACGCTTTATGCTTTTGGAAAGTCGTTCTTTTGGCCAACGATGCTTGGCGTTGCTGCCGAGCAAACGCCGCGCGGCGGAGCACTAACGCTTAACGCCCTAGGTGGCATCGGTATGTTGGCGGTAGGTACGCTTGGGTTTCCTTATATCGGCACGCTCCAGGCAGCAAAAGAAATTCAATCGGTTGCCGATAACAAAGAGATTCTTGAACTCGCCCCTGACCTAGTAGATAGTGAGGGGAAATTAACTATTCTTGAAAATAGAACTATCTATGAAGTAATTCCTTACCAATCAATTTCTGATGACAAGCTAAATGCTGCCCTTGCCAGTGTGCAAGAAAATGAATCGGGTTTGGTCGAGGAGGAAATTGCAACCGCCCGGAGTCGTAGTAAACAAAAAGCGTTAGCAGATATGTGCCTCTTTCCAGGCATCATGCTAGGTGCTTATTTGCTGTTGGGTATTTACTTCAAGAGCCGTGGCGGCTATCGAGCGCAAGAAATCGACAGCAGTATGAGCCATTGATCTTTGGCGCTTCGCGAATTTCTCGAAAGACCCCAATGCAAGCACTAATTGACCCGCGCGATGCATTTCTCGCAGCATAGATCTTAATAGCGAGTTTGTAATACCAAGACCGGTATCAGCAATCAGCATAAAAAATCGTATTATCGTAAAAAAGAGCGAAACCTGCTATCTCGTCGGGTGTTAATTTCTACATAGCCCCCGTTTTTGTAAACGTTGGCAGAAATTGTAGAACAAATCCTGCTGCTATAAACGCATTGCAGATTTTGATTAAATCAACCCTTGCCTTGAAGATTTGGGAGTCGTTCTCATGCATCGGTACGCTGACTCGATAAGTTCAACGGCAGCAAAGCTTTTCTTTGCGGCATTCATTGTTGCTTTGCATTCTTCTTCTGCCAACGGCCAAGACTTTAGTCGTCTGACAACCATCTCGAATGGTGCTTTGCTTGGTATTGGAATTGAGGAACCGATTCCCGGTTTTGAAGTTCGTGTGATGCAGCATGGTGAAGTCCTTTATCATGAAGCATTCGGCAATTGGACGATTGACCAGCTTGCAAATACGGATAGCAGCACCAAGACGCTAAGCGGCGGTCTGATGATGTCACTTGCTGAAACCAATACAGGAGGCTTTTCGCTCGATAGCAAGCTAGCGGATTATTTGTTGGCATTTGATAAACCAGAATATCGAGATATTACGATCCGCCAAGCATTTTCTCATAGCTCGGGCCTAGCAGGTGAAGATGTTGCTTCGATGATACTTGCTAACCCCGCCATAACGCTTCGACAGTCAGCCATTCTGATAAGCCAATTGCCCTTGAATAATGGCCCGCCAGGAAGCACTTTTGCTTACGGCGGGCTGTCCATGCAGGCTGCAGGTGCTGCAGCAGAGATTGCCACAGGGGAAAGCTACATTGATTTGTTTGCTAACCGAATCACGGCCCCCATGGAAATGGCCAACACGAAGTTTGTGCTCGCTAGCGATTCGAATCCACGTGTTGCTGGTGGAGTTGAATCAACGGCGACTGACTTTTGTCGCTTCATGGACATGCTTCTCAATGAAGGGGTTGATCGTGCGACCGGGACTCGCATTCTTAGCGTAGCCTCGGTGGAAGAGATGCTCAGGCAACAAACGGATGAACAGCAATTGATTTCTAACTCACCGACTCTAAACAATCAGTATGGTATTGGAGTTTGGCTCGATCAGTATGGCGAGGCTGGCCCACCTATCAATGCGCTTGCCGGCGGAGCTAGGGGATTTCATAGTTGGATTAACCAAGAGGCGGGGCTTGTCGTCACTTTCTCGACCGATCTGAGTTCATTTGCCAACGTTCAACCGCTTGTTCCACGCATGCACTTAGCTATCTTAAACGCAATTGTGCCCGAACCGAGTTCCTCTCTCAGCTTGTTCGGATGCCTTATGATTGCTCTTTCACAACGCGAAAAAAGATTTTGATAGGCTAGCTTGCGAGGCTCGAAGCTAGTCCTGCGTTTCCTTTGCCTCGGTAATCAGACGTGCCGAACGGCCATGGGTGAAGTAGCTCCAGGCCCACTGGAATAAGACGAGTAGCCGATTTTGAAACGATACCAATTGCATCAAGTGGATGAACAACCAAATTATCCAAGCAATAATCCCAACCGACTTGAACCAACCCATGCTAACGACAGCAGCCGAGCGACCGATGGTTGCCATCGATCCATAATCACGGTACTTAAAAGGATTCGCATTTGTTTTTTTGAGTAGACCTTGAATCCTTTTGGCAGCGTAGTTGCCCTGTTG
>CAYGQU010000099.1:0-2749 GCA_964352045.1 uncultured Planctomycetaceae bacterium | reverse complement strand
GTTGAATCGCAACCGGCGCTACGCCAGGTAGTGACTTGCCGTTGGCCCCCAGGCAGATTGCCATGTCTCCGATGACCATGATTTCAGGGTGATTGACGAGAGATAGGTCGCTGCCCACCGGGATGCGGCCGGCACGGTCAACTTCGACTCCAATCGCCTGTGCTATCTGGATTGCTAGAGGAGAAGCCGCGACGCCGGCAGCCCACAAAACCGTTTCAGATTCGATTGTTTCAGATCCATCGACTGATTCTAGAACCACATGGTCGTGACTGATTTCAATAACTTTTCTGCCTAGAAAGGTAGTAATCTCAAGTCGAGCCAGTTGCTTTGCCGCCTGCTTGGAAAGCTCCTCGGGATAAACTGACAAAACATGTTGGGTAGCATCAACCAAGATAATGCGTGCATCTTCTGGATTGATTTTACGAAAATCATGTTTTAGTGTGTGGCGTGATAGCTCGGATAAAGCGCCCGCTAGTTCTACCCCAGTTGGTCCCCCACCGACGATGACAAAAGTGAGTAATTTTTTTCGTTTAGCAACATCATCAGTTCTTTCGGCGCGTTCGAAGGCAGAAAGGACTCGGCTTCGAATTTCGGTTGCATCCTTTAGTGTTTTTAATCCAGGCGCCAACGGCTCCCAATCTTTGCGGCCAAAATAGCTGTGCGTCGCGCCGGCAGCGACGATTAAGTAGTCATAGGCTAGATCATCACCATCCATTAGAACGCGATGGTTAGGTATATCGAAACCAATTACCTCAGCCTGCAAGACTTCAAGATTCGATTGACGTCGAAAGATGCTTCTTAACGGAGCTGCGATATTAGCCGGAGAAAGGCCCCCCGTAGCGACTTGATACAAGAGGGGTTGAAACAGATGGTAGTTGTTTCGATCAACAAGTGTCACGTCAACGGCAGTCTTGCGCAGCTCTTTTGCGGCGTGTAGTCCTCCGAATCCACCTCCAATGATGACCACCGATGGACGATTTACTCGTGACTTTTGTTCAGTCGCCACCGCCGCCACCACCTATTTCTTGATTCCATGCTGATTGAAGTAACTCGACTTCTCGCTGGTTGTGTCGATCTACTTTTTTGAGTAACTGCTGTAGATTCAGACAAACTTTTTCGTATTCTTTTAATGGTTCTTGTGAATCAGAAACATCAAATGCTCTTGCAATTTGTTTTGCTTCATCACGTAATTCGTCATGCTCTGCGAGTAATCGAGCAAATTGCTCAGCTAACTCAGGGTGGTCAAAATCATCCGCCATTGATCCTCCCGCTTGCTCTTCGATGCCAAATAGTCTTGTTAGATGCGAAGCGTAGGTCGTTGCTAGTTCTTCGAGCGTCGAGAATTTTTGTTCTATCAATTTATCATCTACTTGCCAGTTGAGAATCTCTCGTACCGCTTCTCCGATTTTATCGAGGGCATTATTTTCGATTTTTAAGTGTTCAAACAGATCATTCATTGTTGGGTACATCGTTAATACTCTTCTCTTAGAATCTTGTCGTAATGTACGAAATATGGTCAATAGAACGCTTGCAGCTGATTGCCAGCCAATACGCATGTGACTACTCAGTTAGTTTAGATTATATGCCATGACGGCCGAAGGTAATCAAAAGAGTTTTGAAATGCTTGGCAATTTCCTTACCAAGTCAAAGACCCCAAAAAAAAGCACTTGCCGTTTGGCATAAAGCGTGCCCTGGGTTAGTAATGTCTTACTAAAAGACCATAAGCCAATGGCATGGAAGCACATAATACAACTACTACTACGAGACCTTATGCTAAGAGATAGAGACCCTAAGCGTTAAAGACATTAGGATGCAACGATCGCCTGATAGCCTTAAGGAACTCTGAAGGATCGCCCAGGCAATATAACGGCATCAATCCGAGAAACTCGACAAATAAGATCAGGCGGTGGATACTCAAACTACCACCACCCTAGTAACTACTATCCTTGACTTTAGCAGAATAGCATACCCATGTCTCGTAAGAACATGCACGAATGTCAAATTTGTCATACTCAAAAATCAAGTTCGCAATTAATGCCAGCTGAAATGGTGCGTACTTCGGTTGCTGAACTTATTCTGAGTGAACATCCTAATTGGACAACAGACGGGTATATCTGTTTGAAGGATCTCAATCATTACCGTACGCAGCATGTCGAAAATATACTGTTGGCTGAAAAAGGGGAACTGTCTCAGCTCGAATTGGATGTGGTAGCAAGCTTCAAAGCTCAGGACTTAATCGCCACGGACGTCGAACAGGAGATAGCAAAAAAGATTACTTTCGGTGAATGGCTGGCCGACAAGATTGCTGTTTTCGGCGGAAGTTGGACTTTTTTGATTTCTTTTGGAATCGTTTTAGCTACTTGGATCATCATTAATACCCTGCTGCTTAGCAACAAACCGTTCGACCCCTATCCCTTTATCCTACTCAATTTAGTGTTGTCGTGCCTAGCTGCGATTCAGGCTCCCGTTATCATGATGAGCCAAAATCGGCAGGAAGCAAAAGACCGTCTACGTGCCGAAAACGATTACAGCGTCAACCTCAAAGCCGAAGTGGAAATACGCCAATTGCACTCGAAGCTCGACATGCTATTAACTCACCAATGGCAAAGGCTGCTAGAAATCCAACAGATGCAAATGGACTTGATACAGGAAGTTGGAAAATCTCGTTAACAGCGGATCGAACCTAGCATCTAATCGCACATGGCATCTAGTTGCCTTCTGCATTCGTACGGTTTTGAATATTTTAGAT
>CAYGQU010000098.1:0-8720 GCA_964352045.1 uncultured Planctomycetaceae bacterium | reverse complement strand
CTCTCCACACAGGCGTGCGTGCTATTGATGGCATGCTATCCTGTGGCAAAGGTCAACGACTGGGGATCTTTGCCGGTTCGGGCGTCGGTAAAAGTACAATGCTCGGCATGATGGCCCGATACTCTTCGGCTGATGTCATCGTAATCGGACTCGTTGGTGAACGGGGTCGTGAAGTCAATGAATTTATCGAACGTGATTTGGGGCCAAGTGGCCTTGCCCGTAGTGTCGTTGTCGTCGCTACAAGCAATGAGCCACCCCTTATGCGATTGCAAGCCGCCTCGACGGCGACGGCCATTGCTGAGCACTTTCGCGATGAAGGCAAAGAAGTCTTACTGATGATCGACTCGGTAACTCGCACCGCATTAGCGAGCCGCGAACTAGGCTTGGCTGCGGGCGAACCACCTACAACGCGAGGTTACCCTCCATCGACATTTGCTATGTTGCCACGCTTGGTCGAACGTGCTGGTAAGACCGAAAAAGGCAGCATCACGGCATTCTATTCCGTGCTTGTCGAAGGAGATGACCCCAACGAACCTATCGCCGATGCGATGCGTGGGCTGCTAGATGGCCACGTTTGGCTCAACCGTAAAATCGCGGCGCGTGGTATCTACCCTTCGATTGATATCACACAAAGCATTAGTCGTTTGATGACAGAAATCGCAACCAATGAACATCAGACAGCCGCTCTGCTAGTTAGGCAACTAATCAGCGCTCTCGAAGAAAACGACGATCTGATATCTATCGGTGCTTATCGAGCGGGAACAAACCGTATTCTTGATGCGGCTATTACGTTGCGAGAAGAAATACAATCATTCCTAAGTCAAGCGATGCAAGAAGTAGCTTCGTCTGAAGAGACCCTTATTAGACTCCTTGCTTTGGCCGAACGAGCAACGGCTTTGGTCACTAGCAAGGGTCAGCAACCAAATTTTAATGCCAATCCCTCTAATAACGGCTAAGTAACAAACCTTCATGTCACGATCGTATCGACCACGTCTATCTGCCGTTAGTCGCCTGCGAGAATCGCAGCGTGATGAGAAACGTCAGCATGTTGCCGATGCTTTACGAGCCGAAGCAATCCTGAATGAACAACAACAGCAACTTTTGCATGAAATTGAATCAGTAATTAACGACCGTCGAGAGGCAACGAAATCTAAAAAGATTGATCCCAACCATCTGATTGAATCACAACGCTATGAAACCAACTTACGTGCTCAACAGAAACAGCTGACCGAAAACATAACAGCTGTTGAAGTCGAGACCACACGACGCCAGCAAGCCTTAGTTCAAGCAGAGCGTGAAGTCCGCACCATTGAACTGCTCGAAGAGCGTGGCCTACAGCAACACCAACTCGAAGAACAGCGGCTAGAACAACGCAACATGGATGAAATCGCCTCGCGTACTGCAAGTAACCAGAAACCCTTCGCCAATAAATCGCCGCTTTAACTTATAGCTACTAACGATAGTAATTAACCAAGAATCATGCGTTTTTTGTTTGCCTTAATCGGATACCTTTCAGTCGCTACGGTAATCGCCGCAAGCTTGGGGCTTGCGTATATCTGGCAATCAGAACGGATGAATGACGCCAAAATGTTTGAGCTGGTTGCTCTGCTCTATGACATAGATGTCGATAAAATAGCGGCCGAAACAGAAGAGAAGCAAGAAGCGGAAATACCACCAGAGGAATTATCTCTCGAAGAGATCGACAAACAACGTCAAATAAAAATGCTCAATCATGAGGTGCGTATGAACGCCCTCAAACGGAGTCAAAGCGAATTTAATTTCATGCGCAGTCAGTTAGTGCAAGAACGCGAACGCTTTGACGACATGGCTGGAAAAATCAAAGATGGACTTGAGAAAGAACGAGACGAAGCAGCAGAAGAAAGTATTAATGGCATTATTCAGGACTTGGTCAGCGTGAAGCCTGACGTAGCAAAAGATTTGCTACTACGTTTTCTTGCAAAACCGACCGACAGTCCGGAACAAAAACAAAAAGGAATGGAAGATGTCATTACCCTCATGCGCTCCATGCCTACTGATGCACTTCAAGGAATCCTTAAGAAATTCCAGACCCCCGAAGATCTTGCACAACTACACGAGATTCATAGCTTGATGTTACAAGGAGGCCCGCGTGAGCAAATTATTAAGAACGCGCTAAAACAACTCTACGACAACGATGTCGGCAATTAATGTTGTCGGTAATTAATTTAGCCTTGTTTCCAATCAATCCCTCGGCGGAACCGATGAACGAACCCATCACTAAATCATCGCCACTTGCTCTCACCGCACCGGTGCCTAAGGCTGCTGCACGCTCCGATGATCAAGAAATTTTTCGCGGCGAGCTTTCTTACGCCGCTCAGTTGTCGCATCAAAATGCTCAGCTTGAACAGTCCAAACTAACAAATAGAGACAGCTCGGAATCACGTTTGAAAGCATCGAACGACAAAAAACCAATCGAGAGAGAAAGTACACAACGGGTTGAACGCTCGGAGAAACAAACTAACGATGATGCTCCCGAACGGGATGAAATAAGTGCCCATAAAAGTGAATCTGATTCCGCTGCTTCGATCCAAGCCGATGATAATCAAGCAACGAATACAGATGATTCCTTTAGCCTAGACGAACCGAAGTCTTCGGAAGAAGAAAACCTAACAGGCGAAGATAATCTTGCCAATGAAGCCACGCTCGTTGAAACGAGTCCGCTACAACAAGCTTTATTGGCTGCAATAGAAAAACTCGAAGGCACAAAAGAACAAATCAACGAGTTAGAAAAACTCTTTGCACATGGATCGGCTGTCGAGTTTCCCGAAGAAGCTCATTTCATTGAACTACTAGAGACCGATCCCGCTTTGGCATTGCAATTGGCTTTTGAAACTCTCGGATCGGAAATTGACCTTAGCAACTTAGTAACTTCCACTTCCGAAGAGTTAGATTTGCAAGAAGTTGCCTTTCTTGATGCAGAGAATGGAACTTCTTTGGACGGGAACAAAACTACCGTAAACCCCAATGGAGAGGTCGCCGATTCGTTGGTTGATATCGAAGCAAACAACAACAACGCCGTTAACAACACGGAAGATAACTTAGCAGTATCAGAGCCAGCCACTTCGCAAGCGTTAACTGATACTGATAAAAGTGACAAAAAGCTGAACCGTAACGGCTCGATCGATACGGCTAACTTGGCCAAGGAATCAAGCGAGAGTGAAGCCGAAAAAACCAATCTCCCTCGCCTTGAAACGGCCACAATTGAGCCCACTTCTTCAACAGCAAGTGGAAACCCACTTGCTGATGATGGTAAACCAGTTCTTCTGCCACAGGAAATACCTACAACTACCGATCGCAACGCAATCGGTCAAACGAATAACTTAGCGCTCGATCGAGCCGAAGCTAATTCGAGAAGTCCAAAGAGCGAATCGGGGCCACAAGTCGATCCTGCTCGCTTTGTTACTCGAGTTGCAAAAGCTTTTGAAACGGCCCAGACCCGTGGTGGAGGCCCGATCGAAATACGGCTTAGCCCCCCTGAACTCGGTTCGCTGCAATTAAGACTTGAAGTCAAGGAGGGTGTCCTCACCGCTTCGCTTGAAACGGATAATCAGGCAGCTCGCAATGCGTTGCTTGATAATTTGCCCGCCCTTCGCGAGCGACTTGCCGAACAACAGATTCGTATCGAAAAGTTCGATGTCGATGTCCGTGATGATTCGAGTCGTTCAGATCAACAAGAGCAACAGGCCAACGCTCAGAACCATCGCGATGGAAGAAAAGAAGGGCAAGACAGATCACCCCGCCTTGCCGGCGGAACCAATCCTGACGAAATCGCTGCCAACGAACAACCAGCAAAGTCCATCATTTATTTCCCCGAAGATGGCATTAACGTGGTCGCTTGATCCCATGCCGAAAGATTCTGGTCATATCACCAGTCGCTAGGAAAACCGCTATGACACAAATTAATTCTGCCACATCGACATCGAGCGCGGCAACAGCCGAGAAAGGAAATTCCATCGAGACACTTGATCTCGACGTCTTTCTAACGCTGATGCTGCAAGAACTCCAAAACCAAGATCCACTGGATCCGATGGATAATCAACAACTGCTCGATCAGATCGGCCAGATTCGTGAAATTAGTTCGAGTGACAAACTGACCGAAACGCTTGATTCGGTCTTGTTGGGACAAAACGTAGCAACCGCCACGAGTCTTATTGGTACCGAAGTTGAGGGCATCACCGACGGGGGTCGCCGAGTCGTTGGCGCGGTACAAGAAATCGTCATCACCGATGGCGAACCCCTTCTTACGCTAGCTACCGAACCCGCTTCGCAAGGGGGAGTTACCAGCGGGTCCATCGAAGAAGGCTTTTACGAGTACGAAGTCGTCTGGGAAGTCGATGATACCAACTTCAGTATTAGCATTTCGGCCGATACGGATACGTTTGACGAATTCGATGGCTCGATTCGGCTTGATAACTTGCCAAAAACCGATGATGGGGTTTTGAAGAAAGTCTATCGAACAGACAAGTCAGGCACCGGCGAGAAGAAACTCATCGGCACGCTGCAAGGCAACACAAGTGCCTTTACCGACCAAAAGAGGGACGACGAACGATCGGCAGAAGTGATACCGGTCAATCGTCAAGTACTTCGCTTTGCCGACTCGGCCGAGGTGAGGTTAAGCAATATTTCGACCGTTGAAGCCTTGCGCTAAAACATCGAAGCATTGTGCGAAATCCGTAACCGAACAAACCAAAGTAACCAGTAATAGAAAAGCGAGGCACACAATGGGTCTTCAATCGGCAATGACCACCGCCTTAACCGGTCTACAAGCATCCGAAGCATCGATCGATGTGATCGGTAATAATATCGCCAACTCGAATACGGTCGGGTTTAAGAACTCGGAAGTCGTATTCGCGACCCAGTTCTTGCGGACCCAATCAATTGGTTCTGCACCAAGCGATTCGAGCGGTGGCTCGAACCCACGCCAAATTGGCCTTGGTGTAAAGGTAGCACAGATTTCACCTGATTTTTCACAAGGAACGGTTGAAATTAGTTCGAGCCAACTTGACCTTGCGATTCAAGGTGACGGTTTTTTAATTGTCCAAGGATCGCAGGGTGAGCCACTCTACACACGTAACGGTCAGTTGGGTTTGAACTCGGAAAATCAAATCGTGACAACGAGTGGTCAAAAACTACTCGGATATAGCACCAACGATAGTTTTGAACTGGATAAATCCCAGACCGTCCCGCTTGAAATTCCCATTGGTGCCGAGCGGGTCGCCCAAGCTACAGCAAATGCTAATTTTGCGGGAGTGCTGAACCCAACCGTCGAAGTAGCAACGCTTCCTGAGGTAATTACTTCGGAAATACTTGGCGATGGAAGTATCCAACGCCCTACTGATGATCCACCCGCTTCGGCAGCATTCATTGCTGCTCCGTCGCCTGGAACGGGTGTTGAATCGACAACAGGGGGTGGCTTAACAGCAGGAACTTATCAATATCGAGTTGCTTGGGTTGATGCCAACGGAGAAGAGACTTCTGTATCAAGCCCTTGGTCAGCTGATGTAACAACTGGCGATACAATCGAATTATCAAATCTACCACTAGCCGCTTCAGAATTTGTTAGCTGGGGGCTGTATCGCACAGCAGCTGGCGGATCTGATTTCTTTAAAGTGGCCGATATACCGACCGATACGATTGGTGATTATACCGATAATACAGCCGATGGAGCTTTAGGTACCGCGCTCGTTGATGAAGCAATCGACAACGGCACTTACAGCTATTATTTCACTTACTTTAATCCCAGTAGTGGGGGTATCGAATCGCTACCTTCCGCGGTAGTTAGCGGGGGAGCTGCTAATGGAAATACCGGCAGCATTCGCCTTGATCTTTCCAGTCTTACACCACCGACCGACCCAAACTTTACTCAAGTCCGAATCTATCGAAACCTGACAGGACAGCCCTCTGAGTTCCGCTTGCTCGATTCAGTCTCGACGGCAGATGTCGGCAGCACCGACTCTAGCTACATCGACAAATTTACGAGTGCCACCATTTCTGGTAACAACGAACTAGACTTCGATGGTCCTCGCGCACTTGGGGGAACCTATTTAGTAGACTTAGTGACCCGAGAAGGAAGTACCTACCCTTATCTCTTCGAGGAAGGAACTCTTTCCTTTGCAGGGGCACAAGGTGGCTCGACACTTGATACAAAAGAATTTGATATATCGGCAACTTCAACAGTCCAAGATTTACTCGAATTCATGCGAGACTCGCTAGGATTGCAAGATAGCTCGAATGTTGTCGATGATCCACTACCTGTGGGTGGAGGTGACATACAGATCAATACCGCTGGACAGATCGTTTTAACCAGTAACTATGGTGAACAGAATGCTATCGACATCTCGTTAAATGCATTCCGACTTCAAGTCAATGGCAGCACGACTACGAGTTCCGTTCCAATAATCTTCTCACAAACACAAGAGGCGAATGGACCAGGAACTACAAGTGAATTTTTGGTCTACGACTCGCTCGGTTCGCCTTTATCGGTACGCATGACAACCGTTCTGGAAAGCTTTACGAGTGATTCGACTACCTACCGCTGGTATGCCAGCAGTGGAGACAGCAATCCCTCTGCTCCTAATTTATCTACGGTTGTTGGCAACGGAACAATGGTCTTTGACAGTAATGGCGATCTGATTAGCTCACCGAGTGCCACGATCAGTGTTTTTCGTGAATTAACTGCAAGCCAATCACCTCTTGAAATTGATCTCGATTTTACTTCCGTAACTGCTTTAGCAGAAACTAATGCTGCGGGTAATCCTATCAGTAGCTTCAGCATGACCAGCCAAGATGGTTTTCCACCTGGGGTGCTAACTGACTTTATCATTACCGAAAGTGGTTTAATCCAAGGTCAGTTCAGTAATGGTACTCAACGTACGTTGGGCCAAGTCGTAATGGCTCGTTTTGCTAACAACCAAGGCTTAAGTCAAATTGGGGACAGCCTCTTTACAGCAAGCGTTAACTCAGGCGAAGCCTTTATCGCTGATCCAGGTACGAACGGCCTAGGTAACCTTACCGCCGGTGCGGTCGAGCTATCTAACACCGATATTGGGCAAGACCTTGTGAAAATGATCCTAGCTCAAACCCAATATCAAGCCGGTTCGCGAGTGATTTCGGCAGCGCAAGAATTGCTCGACGAATTGCTCGCACTACAGAGATAAACAGGCAAAAACCTGGAAAAAACAGGTGACAACCACTTAGCGTAAGCTACGTTTCGTCGGACCCAAGCTGCGCTCAGTGCTAGGCAGGGTGAATTACGAGGATTGTAACAATGATTCGGTTAACTCGATTGGACGGTGAGCCTTTTTTGCTCAATGCTGAGCTGATTAAGTATGTCGAGGCACGCCCCGACACCTTCATCACTCTCACGGTAGGCGACCGTATCGTCGTAGAAGAAACGCCCGAACAGGTCCTCCGCGAAACGCTTGAATATCACCAAACGAAACAACTAATTCCTGCCCGTCGCTCGGAAGGACTAGGTATTATGTCCACCGAAATCGCAGGAAAGAAAGTTACGCCGAATAAGTAAAGGTCGGCCTTAAACCATGGACATTGCAACAATAGCTGGCGTCGTAATCGCAGTCGCATTGATCTTAGGATCAATCGTGATTGGGGGTGGTAGTTTTATCGCCTTCTTCGATGCACCTTCGGTGATGGTCGTTTGTGGAGGAGCAGTTGCGGCGACCTTGATCTCATTCCCCTTGCCAAACTTCCTTAGCGTCTTTGGCGTGATCATGCAAACTATCTTCTGGAAGGTCGAGGCCATTCCAAAGGTGGTTGAACAAATCGTTAGCCTCGCAGAAACCGCTCGAAAAGAAGGACTATTGGCTCTGGAAAGCCGTGTTGGTGAAATTGACAACTCGTTTGTTAAACTCGGCATTCAAATGGCGATCGACGGGACACGTCCCGAGGTGATGGAAGACATCATGCGAACCGAAATGGATGCCGTGGCAACTCGGCATGCCAACGGGAAAGCGCTGTTCGATTGCATGGGTCGATTCGCACCAGCGTTTGGAATGATCGGCACCCTGATGGGGCTCGTTATTATGCTTGGCGACATGAGCGATCCGGCAAAGATTGGTGCTGGTATGGCGGTCGCGCTGCTTACGACGCTTTACGGCGCGATTGTCTCGAACGTGGTCTTTCTTCCCTTGGCAGAGAAGCTTGGTTTTATCAACAAGGCTGAACTATTGACGATGGAAATCGCCATTCGTGGCATCCTAGCAATTCAGTCGGGCGAAAATCCGCGTGTCATTGAACAGAAGTTAACGACGTTTGTTCCCCCCAAGATGCGACCAGCCGAAGATGCTGCGTAGTATTTATTGTTTTGGTAACCAAATCATTCACCCCTATTTTTGAGTCATGGCTATGGATCAAGAAGAAGATAGCGGTGGTGATATTCCCGAATGGGTGGTTACCTTTGGTGACATGATGTCGTTGCTGCTTGCCTTCTTTATCATGCTCTTTTCGATGAGCGAGATGAAGCAAGATGAAAAATTCAAAGCCATGCTAGAATCGATGCGACAACAATTTGGTCACGAAGCATCACAGCAATCAATGATCCCCGGACAATCGCCACCGCGCAATTCGATGATGCAGTCGATCGCCAGCATGGGTCGTGCGAAGCGCAAAGACATCATGCGAGGCGGAAACAAAGTGAAGTCGGTTTCAGGTGAAGATAAATT
>CAYGQU010000097.1:0-8774 GCA_964352045.1 uncultured Planctomycetaceae bacterium | reverse complement strand
TGCCTGTGGTGAAGCCAGAATCAATCGCCAGCATCATGCCGGGCATCACTTCATCAACAGCAATCGGCATGTCGGCAATCTTGATTTGATAGCTGTTTTGTTCAAGCCGCATGTTATCGCGTATACGAACCTTGGGCATGATAAGGCCAATCTCGCTGGCGATGTTATTTCGTACTTTTTGCACTCGATCGAGCAGGTCGCCTCCTCGATTCGGATCGGCCAAGCGAATGAGGCCAACGCCTAGTTCGATCTCCATTGGATCGATCGCTAAGTGATCTTCAACACGTTGTTCAGGCGGTGGTTCGTTGTCGGTTTCATCCTCTTTTTCGCTAGCTTCGGCTGCACCTCGCTTGGTCATCACTCGTGACAAAGCCAAACAAGCTCCCCCAATTGCCAGCAAAGGGACGGTCGGCAAACTGGTGAAAACCAAGATCCCCAAGAAACCACCCGCAACCGCCAGCGCCTGTGGTCGCGAAAATATCTGCTCGATGAACTCCTTCGGCATGTTCGATTTTTGCGTACTACGTGTAACGAGCAAACCAGCGGCAAGCGAAACCAAAAAAGCAGGCACCTGACTAACCAAGCCATCGCCGATCGTAAGCCGAGTAAAAAGCGATCCCGCCTGAGCTAGCGGCATTCCCTCTTCGGCCATACCAATGATCAAACCGCCGACGATATTAATAACGGTGATAACTATGCCCGCGATTGCATCGCCACGGACGAACTTACTAGCACCATCCATCGCTCCATAGAAGTCAGCCTGTTGCGTGATTTCGGTTCTTCGTTCTTGGGCTTCTTTTTCATCGATCATGCCAGCATTGAGGTCGGCATCGATCGCCATCTGTTTACCAGGCATGCCATCTAAAGCAAATCGGGCGGCCACTTCACTAATACGAGTCGCACCTTTGGTAATCACTAAGAACTGAATCAAGATGATGATGACAAAGATAATCAAACCAACAACGATCTTGTCACCCGCTACGAAATCGGAGAAGGCCATAATGACTCCGCCGGCAGCATCCATCTTGTCACTAGCTGCTTTAGTTAGAATCAAGCGAGTGGTCGCGACGTTCAGTACGAGTCTTGCCAGCGTGGTTGCAAGCAAAAGCGAGGGGAAGATGCTGAACTCAAGCGGTGTACGAACATAAATGGTCGTCAGCAGGACGATGACCGAGACCGCGATGTTGCCGGCAAGCAAAATATCCATCAAAGCAGCGGGCAACGGCACCAAAATCACCAAGACACTGGCGATAATGGCGATCGGTAAGATCAGATCCGAAGCACGACTGAGCAATCCACCCGGTTCGCTATCATTCGATCCTTGCGACATCCGTTTCCTTCTGTGTCAATTAGTGTTTGAAGCCCTATGGCATATCAAGTCAGCGGCGGGGACGTTACGAGATGCGGACCATCCTGTCCAGACCGTCAAAGCTTGATCAAAAGCAATACACGGAAAGAAACAACAAGAAAAAGAAGTTAAGTCTTTATCGTAAATGCACGAAACAGCCATGCCTAAGCTAAGGGGGCACTTGCGAGGTAATGCTTGCAGCGAGATACTAACTTCTAGCGAGTGAATAAATTCACTTTCTTAAGAGTACAAAATGGACCGCTATATCCGCCAGTTAATCATTCTGATTAAAGGTGCTAGCAAGCGGCACTTAATAACTATCCAAAAAATTCAATTTACCTAGCGGAGAAACTCATGCGTCGTGCAAAGATCACCATTGTTGGTGCAGGTAATGTTGGGGCAACGACGGCACACTGGTGTGCAGCGGCTGAACTAGGTGACATTGTCCTGCTCGATATCCCACAAGCGGGTGACATGCCCAAAGGGAAAGCACTCGACTTGATGGAAGCTTCGCCGATCTTTGGTTTTGATTCCAATGTCGTAGGCACTAGCGATTACGCTGACTCAGCTGGAAGCGATGTTGTGGTCATCACCGCTGGCATTCCACGCAAACCAGGCATGAGCCGAGATGACTTGCTAGCAACCAACGCGGGCATCATGACCGCAGTCTGTGAACAAGTAAAAGCGACCAGTCCCGATGCGGTGGTGATCGTCGTTAGTAACCCGCTCGATGCCATGGTACAACAAGCTCAGAAAGTAACCGGCTTCCCACCTGCAAGGGTGATTGGGCAGGCAGGCGTCTTGGACACTGCTCGTTACCGTACGTTCTTGGCAATGGAATTGGGCGTAAGCGTTGAAGATGTCTCGGCACTGCTCATGGGGGGCCATGGCGACACGATGGTTCCGCTTGCTAGCTGCACGTCGGTTGGGGGGATCCCCATTCAGCAGCTGTTAGCTCAGGATCGGCTTGAAGAAATCATTGATCGCGCTCGCAAGGGAGGAGCTGAGATTGTCGGGCTCTTAAAAACGGGTAGCGCTTACTACGCTCCGGCAGCGGCGACAGCGCAAATGGTCGAGGCGGTCATTCGCGATAAAAAACGGTTAATTCCTTGTGCTGCCTACTGTGACAAAGAGTATGGCGTTGGCGGCTATTACGTCGGTGTGCCTGTTGTTTTAGGCACGGGAGGAGTTGAACGGATCGTTGAGCTAGAACTTACGGAAAGTGAAAAAGCCGCGTTCCAAAAGAGTGTTGATGCAGTTAAAGAATTGGTTTCGACCATGGCAACTTTGGTCTGAACATGATAAAGATTCACGGATTAGCCTAGTATTTTGCTGGTCTAAACCTGCTTGATTGTGTGTTGGAATTACCAAAACCCAATCAGTTGTGCTAGCAATTTTATTTTTTCCGTTGGTAACATTGACGGACTTAGGGCACGTCGCCTAGATTCACCCCTCACAGAATGTTCTTTCCTTGAGCATTCTTCGATTCCTGCCTAATAAATCACACGACCTCTGGACTTGCAGCAACATGAATCGCTTGATGGCTGAAGCGCCTTCCTCAATTGTCGCGGACCCAAGCAGCTTTCATGCTCCCACTTCATGGGACGATACCCAATGGGGAACCAACGACTTATTGACGTCCCCCAGCGAGTCAATTCACTCTACTTTCATGCCACTGCATTACGAAGCGGGCTATGCCTATCCCCTGCTGGTTTGGTTGCACAACGAGGGAGATGACGAGTCCGTCTTGCCTGCGGTTATGCAGCATATTAGCACCAGAAACCAAGTCGCGACCTCACCAAGAGGTACGCTTCAATATGGCAACGGCCAATACGGTTGGAAACAATCAGCCACCGGCATACTCGATGCCGAACAAGCTGTATCCGATGCGATCGAAGAGACAGCAGCCCGATTCAATATCCACAGCAACCGTGTCTTTATTGCCGGCAGTGGCTCTGGTGGCACAATGGCGCTTCGGCTTGCTTTACGACGTCCCGAATGGTTTGCCGGTTGTGCTAGCTTCAACGGCGGCCTTCCAACAGGTGAGCGCCCGCTGAGTCGGATCAAAGAGATTCGTGAATTGCCGCTTCTTTTAGCATTCCAAGAAGAATCAGACACTTATTCCGAAGCAGAGCTTTGCTCTGATCTAAGCCTACTTCATTCGGCTGGTTGCGAAGTAGGTATTCGGCATTACCAAGGCAGCGGCGATATTGGCAAAGTCATGCTAGAAGACCTCAACCGCTGGTTGATGGATCTTATCCTTTGCTAAGACGATTTTCTTTTCTCGCTAAGACGCTAGCTATTTCATTACGAATAGCTTATCCGTTGACACCAAACGGTTTTTCTCTGTAAAAGCGGCTTGATGGAAGTGATGCGCTATCCCATGGTGCACACTATGCAGCACGCTGCTTACCGCTAGAGGTGTTAAATAGCCACGGAAGGCTCTCATGGCAGAGGAAGAAGATCCACAAGAAGGTGGCGAAGCACCCCAAAGCTTGATTAACAAGATCAAAGCTTGGGCTGGTGATTCAAGCCATCGGAATCTTCTCATCGGAGCGGGCATTGGCGGCTTAGCGATCGCAACGGTCATAGGTTGGCTTGTCTTGGCACAAGTTGCAGCGAGTCCTGAGATCGTCACGATCGACGTTGCATTTCGCGCTCTGGATGAAGGGGAAGATGAACTTGCAAAGGCCTTAGTCACACAAATTCAAGAACAAGGCTTACTCGAACCGGGCGAGTATGGCGGACCACTCTATGTGCTAGGCGCCCTCAAAGTACGCGAAGCCGAACGTCAATGGTCGGTCGAAAGACAAATAAACGAGTACCTGATCGCTTCAAAGTATCTAAGCGAAGCCCGCTCAGTCGGCCTGCCCGAAGAACGTATTGCTGAAGGACTCTTCTTATTGGGAAAAAGTCTCATTGGTAGTCGTCAGTTAACCGCAGGCGTCGAGGTGCTTGAAACCGCTTTAGAAGAAGGCTCACAAAGCGCTAGCGATGCCTATTATCTATTGGCCGAAGCGTATTTTTTTTCCCCTAATCCAAGATTTCAAGAATCTATCGGTCAGTTAGAAAAAGCAATCGCTTCAGGCGAATCCTCACAAACTCAACTGGATAATGCCTATCTTCTCGAGGCGGAAGCTTACACCGCCTTGAACGATGCAGAGCAAGCCCAAGCCGCTATCAATAAAGTATCCTCCCAAGCCGAAGCAGGACGCGCCGCGCTTGTTAAAGGAAAAGTAATGATGCTTAAGCTAAGCAACAAGCGTGATGGGGGGGCTGATCAAAAAGAGCTCAACTCGCTTGCCGAACAAATTGCTAGCCAACTCGATGAAGCACGTCGAAGCGATAAGCTATCAACCAACATATCGCAAGAAAGTGACTATTTACTCGCCAAACGATATGAAATTCTTGGGAGAGAAAAAGAGGCGTTAGCAAGCTACGCCGAGTTACGTCGAGTTCATAACACAACTCCCGCCGGAGCAGCCGCGTCGTTAGCCGAAGGAGATATTCTTCGTAAACAAGGAGACACGCAAGGTGCTTTGAACTCTTATCGCCGTGCATTGACCGCTTTGAAAGATTTAGCGAGTTACCGAAGTGCGCTTAAGTCACTCAACGATTTACGAAACCAGCTTCGCACTGCCTACAACGGCTTGGTCGATGACGAAGAATACGCTGCCGCTTATGAACTGAACGACTTTCTCTTTCCTTTGTTTAGTCGAACACAACAAATCGAGCTGCGGGCTGGTTTACTTCAAACATGGGGTAAAAAGCTCATGGATGATGCAAGCGATGCGACAAGTGATGTTACCTATACCGAGGCAAGAAGACGCTATCGCGAAGCGGGTATGGCATTTGAGCAACTTGCCGAAGCGCGATTCAATAGCCGTACGTTTAGTGACCACCTTTGGTCAGCCATCGAATCTCACTATCGGGGCCAGAGCTACGAAACAGTGATCCGTCTGATCAATCGTTACTTACGGCACGAGCCACAAAAACGTGCTGCCTTGGCCCTACTTCGCCTTGGTCAAGCTCACATGGCTCGTAATGAGATACAGCAAGCGATCAACGATCTTGAGGAATGTCTTGAGTTCTATCCAACAGATACCTCGTCATATCAAGCGCGTCTTGAATGTGCCAAGGCATATCGTCTAGCCAACGATTCCGAGAATGCCGAGAGATTACTTCGTAAAAATCTATTGCAGACTTCCATGACGCCGACGAGTCCCGAGTGGCGAGATTCGTTGTTTGAATTGGGACGTGTTTATGTTGAATCGGAACGTTATGAAGAAGCGATTGTATTTCTCGAAGAAGCCGTTGATCGTTACCCGGACAACGAGCAGAGCCTTGAAGGTCGCTATCTTATTGCTAATGCACACCGCCATGCTGCCGAGGAGCCTTTACGTCGTCTAGCCAAGACAGACCATGTGAGTAAACAAGAAGAGGCTCGTGCCGAGGCCAATGAACACCTTGTACGTGCTGAAGAAGAGTACGCCCTCATTCAAAACCGCTTAAAGGTGCTAGCATCAAGTGATCCGGCTCACAAAGCGATGCTTCGCAATTGTTACATCATGCGGGGCGAGGTTCTCTTTGAAATGGAGCGTTATGAAGAGGCGGTTCGGACCTATTCCGTTGCTGGCGCCCTCTATCAGAACGAACCATTTGTCCTTGAGACATTGGTCCAAACATCACATTGCTGGCGACGCTTGCACGATATTGTCCGTTCTCGCGGTGCTATCGAGCAGGCAAAATTATTCCTGACGCAATTGCCAGCCGACGCAAATTTTGCTACTTCCACGAACCTAAACCGAAATGAATGGGCTGATTACTTAAATGAACTCAGCGATTTTTAGCGTGATAAAAAAGAAGTACCTCCAACCACTACGAATAAACAAAAACACGAATGGCTGCTTCTACCGAAAATTTGGCTAAGCAAATACGACGCAAACGCGAGCTACTCGTGCAAATGCTAACGGTAGGGCTACGGCAACGCGAATTGATTCAAGAAGGAAACATTACCGATCTGCTACGTCTCCTTTCAGCCAAACAGCAATTGATTGATGCCTTGGTATCAACCGAACGTGAGCTCGATACTTATCGGCTTGAAGATCCATCGCAACGCGACTGGACGACCCCCGAAGCAAGAGCCGCTTGTGCAACAGACGCCAACGATTGTCAGCGGCTTTATGATCAAATCGTGTTACTCGAAAAAGAACAGGAAACACAGCTTGCCGAACGACGCGATGGAATTGCAGAGCAATTGCGAGCCGTGCAGTCAGCTCAACTCGTACGACAATCATACGAACCACATCATCGACCGGGTGGACCGCATCAAAAAACAGCTTCTGCCCTAAGCACTACGCCTCACTCTTCTGTTGTTCCATTGGGTGAATCATCCGAACAGGGGATAACCCCTTTACCAGGCTCTTTAGATTTAACCTCTGGTTCGTAAGCCGGATTACCTCACCAATATAATTAAGTTGATGTTATGAGTTCGCTCCCTCAACCTGAATCCCCACAGCCTGAAACGCCTCCGCATTCGGAGCCAACACCTGCGCCTGAGCTTACACTCTTTCGTGGGGATGAATCGGCTAGTATCGAAGAATCGATGCTACCCGTTCCTGCTGAATTAGACGAGTCGGTCAATTTATCCGATTTGCTCGACGCATGGGGCGCAGCTACTAGCCGCCTAGAACGGACCCACGCCCTGTTGCGTGATGAAGTTGCAAGATTGAGCAGCGAACTTGAAGTGAAGAACCGAGAACTCGCTCGCAAGAATCGTTTGGCCGATCTTGGCGAAATGGCCTCGCACGTCGCTCATGAAGTGCGAAACAATCTAACGCCTGTTACGCTCTATTTGAGTCTCTTGCGTCGCCGGCTTGAGGGTGATTCACAAGGTCTCGAAATACTATCCAAAGCCGAAGCGGGGTTTACCGCCCTAGGAGCTACCGTGAACGATCTACTTAGTTTCAGTGCCCATCGTCAGCCGCAATGGAGCAATTTCTTGGTAAGCGATTTAATCCAAGAAGTCTACGACTCGCTTGAACCCCAGTTTGAGGCGCAAGGCGTTGAAATCGAAATTGATGTTCCGCCAAACACAAGCCTTACAGCCGATCGCGAACTCATTCGTCGAGCCGTGCTAAACCTATCTCTCAATGCACTCGACGTGATGCCCGAGGGGGGAGAACTTGTCGTCACCTCGTACGATAGCCCTAGTGGTTTTGAACTTGAGATTGCCGACAGTGGACCAGGGCTTTCCGCCGAACAAGAAAAACGGCTCTTCGAGCCCTTCTACAGCACCAAAGAAACTGGCACCGGCTTGGGACTTTCCGTCGTTGCTCATGCAATCGAAGCTCACGGGGGCATCGTTACGGCTCTGAATTGTCCTGAAGGGGGCGCCGCTTTCACCATCAAAATACCTCGCCAAGCGATGGGAGCCGCCGCGTGAATAAAGCCTCTTCTAATAAAATAAATCTGTCGAAAGACGAACCAACCGTGTTGGTCGTGGATGATCATGCCGCTGCGCGGCAGTCTGTGGTCGATGTGCTTAGCATGAGTGGCTACCAAGCTGAAGCCTGCTCGAGCGGGGCGGAAGCGCTTCATCGCTTAGCTACGAATCACTTCTCAGTAGTCGTAACCGACCTGCAAATGCCAGGCATGAGTGGGCTTGATTTGATTCGCGAAATTGAACGGCGTCGGTTCAACGTACAAGTCTTAATGGTTACTGCCCACGCCAGCATCGGTACCGCAGTCGAAGCCATGCAACTCGGTGCGTTCGACTATCTAGAGAAACCTTATGATGCCGATCGCTTAGAAAACTCAGTGCGGCGTGCAGTCGAACGGGGAGAATTGCAATCACATTCAAATTTGGAATTTGAACATAAAAAATCAAAACAAAGTGCTGTGGCTAACAATTTTTCTTCCGCGCCATCAATGATTGGATCGAGCCCAGCGATGCAACAGCTGCGCAATCAGCTCGAACGCATCGCAGCGGCTGATGAAACAGTGTTGATTTGTGGTGAAAGTGGAGTTGGGAAAGAATTAGTTGCCCAAACTATCCATTCGCTAAGCCCTCGTAACGGCGCACCACTCGTTAGTCTCAACTGCCCTGTCCTCTCTGAGCAACTCACCGAGAGCGAACTCTTTGGCCACTGTCGTGGAGCTTTTACCGGCGCCGATGCCGATCGGACCGGTCGATTTGAAATGGCCGAAGGGGGCTCATTGCTTCTCGACGAAATCACTGAGATCAATCTTGGTCTGCAAGCCAAGCTACTACGCGTCTTGCAGGAGAGATCATTCGAGCGAGTCGGTTCAAGCAAAACGCAATCGACCGACGTGCGTGTGATTGCGACGACCAACCGAGATCTCAACGAAGAAATCACTGCCGGCCGCTTCCGTGAAGACCTCTATTACCGGCTTGCTGTTGTGC